>CAZIZD010000130.1:0-10960 GCA_964543615.1 uncultured Alcaligenaceae bacterium
CTCGTGACCCTGCTCGCGAGCGTGTGCGATCAGGGCGAAGGCGGACGCGCGACGACGTATCTCGTCGCGGACGAGGCCGCGGTGTCGACGACCGCCCTGGTCGAGGCGATGGCGCGCGCAATGGGCGCCCCTCTGCGCCTCTTCACCGTTCCCGCGAGCCTCCTTCGCGTCGCAGGCGCGTGCGTCGGGCGCAGCGAGGCCGTCGAGCGGCTCCTCGACTCGCTGGAAGTGGACACATCCGCATTTCGCGCGCGATTTGCGTGGACGCCGCCCCATTCCCTCGACCAGGGCATGGCGCGGGCGCTCGGTCCGGGCGCGCCGCTATAATCGGACCATCATGATCGAACGATCCGGAGGACGCCGTCCCGACGCGTTGCGGCCGCTGCGCTTCACGCGCGGCTTCACCAGGCACGCCGAAGGGTCGGTGCTGGTCGAGATGGGCGAGACGCGCGTGCTGTGCACGGTGAGCGTGGAGGAGGGCGTGCCGTCTTTCATGAAGGGGCGCGGCGAGGGCTGGCTCACCGCCGAGTACGGGATGCTTCCGCGCGCCACGCACACGCGCGGCAGGCGCGAGGCGAGCGACGGCAAGCAATCGGGACGCACGCACGAGATCCAGCGGCTGATCGGCCGGAGCCTGCGCGCCGTCACCGATCTTGCGGCCCTGGGCGAGCGCACGCTCAAGATCGACTGCGACGTCCTGCAGGCCGACGGCGGCACCCGCTGCGCCTCGATCACCGGGGCGTGCGTAGCGGTGGCGGATGCGCTCGCGTGGTGCCGCGCGCGCGGCCTCGTCGCCACCGATGCGATGCGCGAGTTCGTCGCGGCCGTTTCGGTGGGCGTGGTCGGCGGCGTGCCCGTGCTCGACCTCGACTACGCGGAAGATTCGGGTTGCGACACGGACATGAACGTCGTGATGACGGGCAGCGGCGGATTCGTCGAGCTGCAGGGCACCGCGGAGGGCGTCCCTTTCACGCGGGCGCAGATGCAGTCGCTCGTCGATCTCGCGACCGGCGGCATTCGCGACATCGTCGCCGCGCAGAGGGCCGCGCTCGCCTAGCGCGTCGATGGACAAGCTCGTGCTCGCGTCGGGCAACGAAGGCAAGCTTCGCGAGATGCGCAGGCTCCTGTCGCCGCTCGGCATCGAGGTCGTCCCTCAGGGCGAGCTCGGCATTCCCGATGCAGACGAGCCGCACTGCACGTTCGTCGAGAACGCGCTCGCAAAGGCGCGCCACGCGAGCGCTCTGTCGGGGCTGCCCGCCCTTTCCGACGATTCCGGCGTCTGCGTCGCGGCACTCGGAGGCGCGCCAGGCGTGCACTCGGCGCGGTACGCGGGCGAACCCAAGTCCGACGCGCGCAACAACGAGAAGCTCGTCGCCGCGCTCGCGGGCATCGCCGATCGCCGCGCGCACTACGCGTGCGTGCTCGTGCTCGTGCGGCATCCCGAGGACCCCGAGCCCATCATCGCGGAAGGGCGCTGGCACGGCGTCATCGTCGATGCGCCGCGCGGCAGCGGCGGCTTCGGCTACGACCCGCACTTCGAGGACCTCGCCACCGGCATGACCGGCGCCGAGCTGCCGCTCGCGCGCAAGAACGAGCTCTCGCATCGCGGCCAGGCGATGCGCGTGCTCATCGAGCGGCTGCGCACGGAATGAACGTGAGCGGACTCGTGCAGCCCAGGTTCTCCGCGCTGCCGCCGCTGTCGCTCTACGTGCACATCCCGTGGTGCCTGCGCAAGTGCCCGTACTGCGACTTCAACTCGCACGAGGCGCGCGGCGAGCTGCCCGAGGCGCAGTACGTCGACGCGCTGCTCGCCGATCTCGAGACCACGCTTCCGCACGTCTGGGGCCGCAAGGTCGTGAGCGTGTTCATCGGGGGCGGCACGCCCAGCCTCTTTGCCGCGGAGTCGATCGATCGCCTGCTCGCGGGCATTCGCGCCCGGCTGCCCATCCTTCCCGGCGCCGAGATCACGCTCGAGGCGAACCCCGGCACGTTCGAGCGGCAGAAGTTCGCCGATTTCTTCGCGGCCGGGGTCAGCCGCCTGTCGCTCGGCATCCAGAGCTTCGACGACGCGCAGCTTCAAAGGCTCGGCCGCGTGCACGACGGCGACGAGGCGCGCCGCGCCGCGGAAGCCGCACTCATGATCTTCGGCAACGTGAACTTCGATCTCATGTACGGGCTCCCGCATCAGACGGTGGAAGGCGCGCAATCGGATCTCGCGTCCGCGCTGGCCTTCTCGCCGCCGCACCTGTCCTTCTATCACCTGACGCTCGAGCCCAACACGCTGTTCCACAAGTCGCCGCCGCCGCTGCCCGACGAGGACACCGCGGCCGACATCGAGGGTGCCGTGCACGCGACGCTCGCGCGCGCAGGCTACGCGCACTACGAGACGTCCGCCTACGCAAGACCCGGACGCAGCTGCGTTCACAACGTGAACTACTGGAAGTTCGGCGACTACGTGGGCATCGGCGCGGGCGCCCACGCCAAGCTCTCGTTCCCGGACCGGATCGTGCGGCAGGTCCGCTGGAAGCAGCCGAGGCAATATCTCGCGAAGGTCGCCGAAGGGACGCCGATGATGGAGGAGAACGTCGTGTCGCGCGACGAGGTGGGGTTCGAGTTCATGCTCAACGCGCTCCGGCTCACCGAGGGCGTGCCTTCGTCCCTGTTCGCGGAACGCACGGGATACCCGCTCGCGATCGTGAGCCGCGCCATCGACGATGCGACGCGCAAGGGACTTCTCGACGCTGATCCGCAGACACTGCGCGCTACCGAGCTCGGCCGCCGCTTCCAGAACGATCTTCTCGAGCTCTTCCTGCCTTCGGCTCCCCGCGTGCGATCGCGCCGCGTGGCGCTCGAGGCGACCGGAGTGGAACGATGAGCGATTCGATCGCGCAAGCGCGCGCCGCCATCGAGGCGGGCCGCACGACGGCGCTCGAGCTCGCGGATTCGCAGCTCGCGCGCATCGCGCAGACCGACGACGCCATCGGCGCATGGGAAGCGCTCGACGCCTCGTACGTGCGCGAGCAGGCGCGCGCGGCCGACGCGAAAGGATGCCCGGGTCCGCTCGGCGGCATCGGCATCGGCGTGAAGGACATCATCGCCACGGACGACCATCCGACGTCCGCCGGCACGCCCATCTATGCCGACCACCGCCCCACCGAGGATGCCGCGTGCGTGATGCGGCTGCGCCGCTCCGGGGCGTTCGTGTTCGGCAAGACGGTGACCACGCCGCTCGCGTACATGGACCCGTCGCGCACGCGCAATCCGTGGAACGCCGCGCACTCGCCGGGCGGGTCGTCCTCGGGATCGGCCGCGGCTGTGGCTGCCGGACACGTCCTCGCCGCCATCGGCACGCAGACCAACGGATCGATCGTGCGTCCGGCCGCGTATTGCGGCGTGGTGGGTTACAAGCCCACGGTGGGAACCATTGCGGTGGCGGGCGTGCATCCCTTCTCGCCGACCTTCGACACGGTCGGCACCTTCGCGCGCAACGTGGCCGATGCGGGACGCGTGGCAAGCGCGCTCACCGATCGCGGACGCATCGCTGCCGACGTGTCGCTGCCCGGGCATCGGCCGCGACTCGCGTGGCTCGCGAAGTTCCCTTGGGTCGAGCCCGACTACGAGACTCTGCGCGCGCTCGCGCATGCGCTCGACGCGTTGCGCGACGCGGCCGAGATCGTGCCCATCGCGCTTCCGGCGGCGTGGAAGGATGCCAAGGCGAACCACCGCACGCTCATGCTGAAGGAAGGCTCGGAGGTGCTGGGCGCACTGCAGTCGAAGGAGCGTCATCGCCTGACGCCCGCGCTCAACGCCGCGATCGACGACGGGCATCGGATCACGCCGGAAGCGCATCACGAAGCGATCGTCTACCGCGAGCGCGCGATAGCATTCTTCACGGGATGGCTCGACGAGTACGACGCCGTCCTCGCGCCATCCGCGCCGGGGACGGCGCCGCGCGGGCTCGACACCACCGGCGATCCCTCGTGCTGTTCGCTGTGGTCGCTGCTCGGCTTTCCCGCGATCAACATCCCTGCGGGACTCGTCGATGGCCTGCCCGTGGGCCTGCAGCTCGCGGCGCCGCAAGGCCGGGACGACACGCTGCTCTCCGCCGCCGCATGGTGCGAGGAGCGCATCGCGTTTCGCGGGCTGTCCGCCCGATGAAGCGGGCGAAGCGGCCCATGCTGCATCCGCCCGCGCCGCCCAAGGTGCGCAATCCCGTCGCGCGATCGCCGCTCCTCGGCAAGGGCGGCGCGCACGGCAAGACGACGCGCGCCAGGCGCCGCCAGGCGAAGATGGAGCTCCTGAAGGCCGACCTGCGCGCCGAGGAATAGTGAAGCGACCTCCGCGCGATCCTGCGGTGAAGCTCTGCCGCGACGACCTCGAGTCGGGACGCATGCGCGCGCTCTATATGGAAGCGCTCGGCGGCAAGGGCCACGCGCTCGACGACTACCAGCTGTCGGAGTCGCTCACGCAGACGCTCGCCGCCAAGCCCAAGGGCGCCGGGTGGTGGGTGTTCGGCTACGGGTCGCTGCTGTGGAATCCGCTCTTTCCCTTCGCGGAGGCCCGCCCCGCGATGCTGCGCGGGCTGCACCGCCGCTTTTGCCTCTATTCGATGGCGTCGCGCGGCACGCCTGCAGCACCCGGGCTCGTGCTCGGACTCGATCGCGGCGGCGCGTGCACGGGGGTGATCTATCGCCTGCCGGGACCCGCGGCGATCGACGAGCTGCATCTCTTGTGGCGGCGGGAGATGGTCACGGGATCGTATCGTCCCAAGTGGGTGCGCGTGCGTTCGCACGACCGCCAGTTCACCGCACTCGCGTTCACCGTGCGTCACGACCATCCGCAATACGCGGGACGCATGCCGGTGGACGACGAGGCGCGCATCATCGCGAATGCGGAAGGCGCCTTCGGCTCGTCGCTCGACTACCTCGAGCGCACGCGCGTCGCGCTCGTCTCGCACGGCATCGTGGACCCGTATCTCGAGCGCGTGGCGGGTAAGGTGGCTGCGTTACGCCTGGGTGGCAGCTGACGCACTCCGAAGCGTGCGCCCGTCACTGCCTGCGAAGCGATCTAGACGGCCACGATCGTGACCATGACGCGCGCCACGGTCAGGGCATTGAGGCCCTCAGATCGCGACGTTGCGCCCGCCGTCGACATCGAGCGTCACCCCCGTGACGTAATGCGCGTCCGCGAGCAGGAAATACACGGCCACCGCGATGTCGTCCGGCGTGCCCTCGCGGCGCAGCGGCGTGTGCGCGATGATGCGCTGGCGCGACAGTTCGTCGAACGATTCGTCGTCGGGCCACAGCACGGGACCGGGCGCCACCGCGTTGACGCGCACGTCGGGCGCCATCTCGCGCGCGAGCGTTCGCGTGAGGCCGACCAGTCCCGCCTTGGCGATGGAGTAGACGATGTAGTTCTTGAGCGGCCGCTCGGCGTGGATGTCCGCGAGGTTCACGATGGCGCCCTGCGACTTGCGCAGCGCGGGCGCGGCGGCCTGGGCAAGGAACAGCGGCGCCATGAGGTTGGTGCCGATCAGGTCCTGCCACAGCTCCTCGGTGATCTGCCCGAGCGGCGTCGGAAAGAACGAGGACGCGTTGTTCACGAGCGCGTCGAGCCGGCCGAAGGTCGCGAGCGTCTGTTCGACGAGCGAGGAGATCTTGTCGACGTCGAGGAGGTCGGCCTGGATCAGCGCGACGGAATCCTTGCGCGCGTGGTTGAGCTCCGCCTGGAGCAGCCGCGCCTCGCCCGCCGACGTGCGGTAGTGCAGCATGATGTTCGCGCCCGCCGCGTGCAGACGGCGGCAGATCGCGGCGCCGACGCGCTTGGCACCGCCCGCGACCAGCACCACTTTCCCCTGCACGCGTTTCGTCCCCGTCCGCAGGCGTTAGACTTCGTCGGACCAATCTAGCACAACGAAGAGAGCGCGTGCGCAGGCCACTTTCCCCCGGACTGCCCGAGCCGGACGCCGCCGGCGAGGCGCAAAGTGCGCGCGTCGTCGCTTCGGTGCGGGAGCAGATCGATGCCGCCGGCGGATGGATTTCCTTCGCCGATTACATGCAGCACGTGCTGTACGCGCCGGGACTCGGGTATTACGCGGCGGGAGCGCGCAAGCTCGGTCCCGCGGGCGACTTCGTGACGGCACCCGAGATGACGCCCCTCTTCGGCAAGACGCTCGCGAAGCCGATCGCGGCGATCCTCGAGGCGAGCGGAACCGGGACGGTGATCGAATTCGGCGCGGGGTCGGGTGCGCTTGCGCGCGACCTCCTGCAGGCGCTTCCCGGCGTGCGCTACCGCATCCTCGAAGTGAGCGCAGACCTGCGCGATCGCCAGCAGGCCACGCTCCTTCCGTTCGCGTCGCGCGTCGAGTGGCTCGATCGCCTGCCCGGGACGATCGAGGGCGTGGTGCTCATGAACGAGGTGCTCGATGCGGTGCCGCCGAACGTGATCGCGCGCCGGGGCAGCGAGTGGCTCGAGCGCGGCGTGGCGTGGGAGGGCGCGCTCGGCTGGGCCGATCGGCCTTTGAGCACGGGATCGTTGCGCGCGCTCGCGATGGCACGCTTTCCAGGGGAGGGCGATTACACGAGCGAGGTGAATCCCGCCGCCGAGGCGCTCGTGCGGTCGGTGGCGATGCGCGTACGGCGCGGCGCGCTGATCGCGATCGACTACGGCTTTCCGCGCGCCGAGTACTACCATCCGCAGCGCGCGGCGGGCACGCTCATGGGTCACTATCGCCATCGCGCGCACGACGATCCCTTCCTGTGGCCGGGGCTGTCCGATCTCACTGCGCACGTCGACTTCACCGCGGTCGCCGAGGCGGGCGTGGCAGGCGGCCTGCGCGTCGCGGGCTACACGTCGCTTGCGGCATTCCTGGTTGGCGCGGGCATCCTGCAGGACCTGGCGGAGACCGGCGAGCCCACGTCCCCGGCCTATATCCGCGAGGCCGCCGCGGTGCAGCGCCTCCTCTCTCCCGCCGAGATGGGCGAACTGTTCAAGGCGATCGTGCTCACTGAAAAAGGTGGTGGTATCGTGTGGCCGTACCTGCAGGATGCGGATCGCTCGCACCGGTTATGAAGAAAAATCGCGGGCACCGAGGGGGAAATCGCGCCACGCAATTCGAGGCCTGAGCTCGCGGCGAGGACTACGACGGGCCACGCACCCGGCCCGCATTCCGCCATTCGTTCGACCGAGAACACCAGTGAGGGAGGTGCCCATGGGGATCCACAACGATCACGACCCGGTCGAGACCCGCGAGTGGCTCGACTCGTTTCGCGCGGTGGTGCAATACGCCGGGGTCGAGCGTGCGCGATTCCTGCTGGGACAGTTGAGGGACGAAGCGGCGCTCGCGGGCGCGCCGCCGGCCATCACCCTCACGACGCCGTATCGCAACACGATCCCCCCAGAAGCCGAGGAGAAATCTCCCGGCAATCGCGAGCTGGAGCACAAGATCCGCTCGGCCATACGCTGGAACGCGGTGGCGATCATCCTGCGCGCGAACAAGGAATCCTCCGAGCTCGGCGGCCACATCGCGAGCTTCCAGTCCTCGGCGCTGCTCTACGACATCGGCTTCGGTCACTTCTGGCATGCGCCCACCGCCGATCACGGGGGCGACCTCGTCTACGTTCAGGGGCACGTCGCGCCCGGCATCTACGCGCGCGCGTTCGTCGAGGGGCGCCTCACGGAGCAGCAACTCCTCAACTTTCGCCAGGAGAGCGAAGGCAACGGCATTCCGTCGTATCCGCATCCGTGGCTCATGCCCGACTTCTGGCAGTTCCCCACGGTGTCGATGGGCCTCGGTCCGCTGACGGCGATCTACCAGGCGCGCTTCCTCAAGTATCTCGAAGGCCGCGGCCTTGCGAGGACTGCGCAGCGCAAGGTGTGGGCGTTCCTGGGCGACGGCGAGTGCGACGAACCCGAGTCGCTCGGCGCCATCTCGCTCGCTGGGCGCGAGCGACTCGACAACCTCGTCTTCGTCATCAACTGCAACCTGCAGCGCCTCGACGGGCCCGTGCGCGGCAACGGCAAGATCATCCAGGAGCTCGAGGGCGTGTTCCGCGGCGCCGGCTGGAATGTGATCAAGGTCGTGTGGGGCTCGGGCTGGGACAAGCTGTTCGAGAACGACAAGGAAGGCCTCCTCCTTGCGCGCATGGAGGAATGCGTCGACGGCCAGTACCAGGACTTCAAGAGCAAGAACGGAGCGTACGTGCGCGAGCACTTCTTCAACACGCCGGAGCTGAAGGCGATGGTGGCGCACCTCTCCGACGAGGAAGTGTGGAAGTTGAACCGCGGCGGGCACGACCCGTTCAAGGTGTACGCCGCCTACGCGGCGGCGGTGAAGCACAGGGACCAGCCGACGGTGATCCTCGCCAAGACCGTCAAGGGCTACGGCATGGGCGAGTCGGGCGAGGGCCAGATGATCGCGCACCAGGCGAAGAAGATGACGCAGGATGCGCTCCGCCAGTTCCGCGATCGCTTCGACATCCCCATGCCGGACGACAGGATCGAGGCGATGCCCTTCATCTCGCTCCCGCAGGACAGCCCCGAGCGCGCGTACCTGCACGAGCGCCGCGCGGCGCTCGGGGGCTACCTGCCACAGCGCCGGCGCAAGTCGGCGTCGTTGCCGGCGCCGCCGCTTTCGGTGTTCGACCGCTTGCTGCAGGCGTCCGGAGACCGCGAGATCTCCACGACGATGGCGTTCGTGCAGATGCTGGGCACGCTCGTGCGCGACAAGGCCATCGGCAAGCACATCGTGCCCATCGTTCCCGACGAATCTCGCACGTTCGGCATGGAAGGGATGTTCCGGCAGCTCGGCATCTACTCGGCGGTAGGGCAGCTCTACAAGCCGCAGGACGCCGACCAGCTCATGTACTACCGCGAGGACAAGTCGGGGCAGGTGCTGCAGGAAGGCATCAACGAGGCGGGTGCGATGAGCTCGTGGATCGCGGCGGCAACGTCGTATTCCACGAACGACCTGCCGATGATCCCGTTCTATATCTACTACTCGATGTTCGGCCTGCAGCGCGTGGGCGATCTTGCGTGGCTCGCCGGCGACATGCGTGCGCGCGGCTTCCTCATTGGCGGCACGGCGGGGCGCACCACGCTCAACGGCGAAGGGCTGCAGCACGAGGATGGCCACAGCCACGTGCTCGCCTCGACGATCCCCAACTGCATCTCGTACGACCCGACGTTCGCCTACGAGGTCGTGGTGATCGTGCGCGAGGGCATCCGCAGGATGGTCGAGGCGCAGGAGGACGTGTACTTCTACGTCACGGTGATGAACGAGAACTACGCGCACCCGGCGATACCGGAGGGCGCGGAAGCAGGCATCGTCAAGGGGCTGTATCTGCTGAGGGAAGGCGCCAAGGCGGACAAGAAAAGTGCGGGGCCGCGCGTGCAGCTCATGGGGTCGGGCACGATCCTGCGCGAGGTCATCGCCGCCGCCGACCTCCTGCGCGACGACTGGAAGGTGAACGCCGACCTCTGGAGCGCCACGAGCTTCAACGAGCTGCGCCGCGACGGCATGAGCGCCGAGCGCCACAACCTGCTGCATCCGAAGTCGCCGCGGCGCAAGAGCTACGTCGAGACCGCCCTCGAGGGACACGCAGGCCCGGTGATCGCCGCCACCGATTACATGCGCAACTACGCCGACCAGATCCGTCAGCACGTGCCTCGCCGCTACGTCACGCTCGGCACCGACGGTTTCGGGCGCAGCGACTATCGCGTCAAGCTGCGCCGGTTCTTCGAAGTCAATCGCTACTACGTGACGGTCGCGGCGCTGAAGGCGCTCGCCGACGACGGCGAGATCAAGGCGGACGTGGTCCTGCAGGCGATCGAGAAGTACGGCCTGGACACGGACCGGCCGGACCCCTGGACTGTTTGAACGAGAACGACATGAGCACAGTTGAGGTGAAGGTCCCGGACATCGGCGACTTCAAGGACATCCCGGTGATCGACATCATGGTCAAGCCCGGCGATAGCGTGAAGGCGGAAGACTCGCTCGTCACGCTCGAGTCGGACAAGGCGACGATGGACGTGCCCGCGCCCTTCGCGGGGCGCGTGAAGGACGTCAAGGTCAAGCTCGGCGACAAGGTGAGCGAAGGCAGCGTGATCGTCACGCTCGACTCCGATGCGCCTGCCGTTATCGCCGCGGCCGAGCATCACAAGGCCGCCGTCTCCGCGCCGCCGGCGCCCACGAGCGCGCCTGCCGGCGTGGCCGAGGTGCGCGTGCCCGACATCGGCGACTTCAAGGACGTGCCCGTCATCGAGGTGCTGGTCAAGCCCGGCGACACGGTCAAGGCGGAGGATGCGCTCGTCACGCTCGAATCGGACAAGGCGACGATGGACGTGCCCGCGCCGCTCGGCGGCGTGGTGCGCGACATCGCGGTGAAGGTGGGCGACAAGGTGAGTGAAGGTGCGTTGGTGCTGACGCTCGTGACGGATGCGGCGCGGGCTGCGGCCACACCCTCACCCCAGCCCGCGGTCTCCGTTTCCGCCGCAACCGGGAGAGCGAGCGCTGCTGCGACGAGTCAGGCCTCCCCTCTCCCCGCGGGAGAGGAGTCGGGGGCGAGGGTCGACGAATCCGCGTTCGCGCTCGCCTACGCGGGCCCCGGCGTGCGCAAGCTCGCACGCGAGCTCGGCGTGGACCTGGGCGCGATCAAGGGCAGCGGCAACAAGGGGCGCATCGTCAAGGAAGACGTCGAGGCCGCGGCCAGGCAACCGTCACCCCAACCCTCTCCGGCGAGCGGGGGAGGGAGTGCTCCGATGGGAGGCGGCATCGACCTCCTGCCGTGGCCCAAGGTCGACTTCGCGAAGTTCGGGCCGGTGGAAGTGAAGCCGCTCATGCGGATCGAGAAGATCTCCGCGGCGAATCTCCATCGCAACTGGGTGATGATCCCGCACGTCACCAATCACGACGACGCCGACATCACCGATCTCGAAGCCTTCCGCGTGCAGCTCAACAAGG
>CAZIZD010000131.1:0-10924 GCA_964543615.1 uncultured Alcaligenaceae bacterium
GCGAGCGATGTCGGTCGAGGTCGTGCCCTTCGACCAGGTCACGGCGGAGTACGCGCGCATCGAGGGTGAAGGCGACGGCTCGCTCGAGTACTGGCGCGAGGGGCACTGGCGCTTCTTCTCGCGCGAGTGCGCCCGCATTGGCCGGGTGCCCGCCCAGGACATGCCCGTGGTCTGCTCGGTGTTCGAACTCCTGGCTGTGCTGCCTCGCTCCGCATGAGCGAACGCGCCAACCGGCAGGTCCGGCTCAAGGCCCGGCCTTCGGGCATCCCGCAGGCGGAGCACTTCGAGATCGTGGAAGCGCCGATTCCGGAGCTCGCCGAGGGTCAGGTGCTGGTGCGCAACGTATTCCTGAGCGTCGAGCCGGCCATGCGTGGCTGGGTCAGCAGTGTCGCGAATTATTCGCAACCTGTTCCCATCGGCGGCGTGATGCGGAGCTTCGCCGTGGGCCGCGTCGCCGCCTCGCGTCATCCGGCGTTCAGCGAAGGCGACTTCGTGACGGGGCTCTTCGGATGGCAGGACTACGCTGCGGTCGACGCGGCCTCGATCCAGCGGCGAATCACCGAAACCGGCCTCCCCGTTTCGACGGCACTCGGCGTCCTCGGACTGAACGGGCTCACGGCCTACTTCGCGCTCCTCGAATTGGGTCAACCGAAGGCCAACGAAACCGTCGCGGTATCGACGGCGGCCGGTGCGGTCGGATCGTGCGTCGGGCAGATCGCGAAGATCAAAGGGTGCCGCACCGTCGGCATCGCGGGAGGCCCGGAGAAGGCGGCGCTGTGCCGCGAGGAATTCGGTTACGACGTCGCCATCGATTATCGAAACGGCGACCTGGATGCAAGGATCGCCGATGCCTGTCCCAGCGGCATCGACGTCTACTTCGACAACACGGCGGGCGAGATCAGCGATGCCGTGCTGAAGAACCTCGCGGTCGGCGCGCGCGTGATCATCTGCGGCACCGCGTCCATTGCGAGCTGGGACCCGCTCCCCTCGGGGCCGAGAGTGGAACGGCACCTGCTCGTGAAGCGCGCGCGCATGCAGGGCTTCCTCGTCTTCGACTATGCCGACCGATATCCGGAAGGACTGCGGGCGCTGACCGAGTGGGTGAGGTCCGGCCAAATCCGTTACCGCGAAGACATCCTCGAGGGCATCGAGCAGGCGCCCGGCGCTATCGCCGGCCTGTACCGCGGAGAGAATCTTGGAAAGCGCCTCATCCGGATCGCTTCCGAGACGCCGTCATGAAGCTTGTCGCCCTCACCGCGATGCCCAACCGCGACTGGCTTCTGCTTCGCAAGGCGCTTTGGCCTGACACATCGGATACGGAGCACGAGAACGAAATGGCCGGGTTCGTCGCGGCCCCCGACCGATACGGCCAGTTCATCGCCTGCGCCGACGACGGGGCGCCCGTCGGGCTTGCGGAGGTCTCCGTGCGAACCGACTACGTCAACGGTACCCAGACGAGCCCGGTGGCGTTTCTCGAAGGCCTCTACGTCGTCCCCACGGCGAGACGACGGGGCGTTGCCCGTGCACTGCTGGAAGCGGTCATCGCGTGGGCTCGGGCTAGCGGCTGCAGCGAGCTGGCGTCGGATACGCCGTTCGAGAACACCGTGAGCCAGAAGGTACACTCGCGGCTGGGCTTCAGGGAGACCGAGCGGGTCGTGTACTTCAACAGGCTGCTCGGCCCTAACGACGCAGCCTGAGGCATCACCACGGATGTCCGATCTGCCCGCCCTGCACCGGTCGATCTTCATGAATCGAGACGCATGATCCGGCCGCCACACGGTTCCGTGCACGTTCGCGCTTTCGAAGCCCGGGATGCGGAAGCCATCGCCGCGCTCATTCTTCACATCCAGCAGGTCGAGTTCGGCATTCCCATCACGCGCGAAGACCAGCCGGACCTGCGCGACATTGCGCGGTTCTACCGGCACGGCTGCGGCAACTTCTGGGTCGCCGAAGCCGACGGCCAGATCGTCGGAACCATCGCCCTGCTCGACATCGGCAACCGCGAAGCGGCGCTTCGAAAGATGTTCGTCGCCGCGGCATTGCGCGGCCGGGAGCACGGGGTCGCACAGCGTCTTCTGGACGAGCTCGTCGGCTGGGCGGAGCGGCACGAAGTCGCGAACGTCTACCTTGGCACCACCGCCAAGTTCCTCGCAGCCCACCGGTTCTACGAGAAGAACGGGTTCACCGAAGTCGCCAAGTCCGACTTGCCGCCGGCGTTCCCCGTCATGGCTGTGGACACGAGGTTCTACCGTCTCGCGCTGCCAGCGCGCGCAAGCTGAGCGAACCCGCCTGAGCGGCAGGCCCCTGATCCTTCGAGCTGCATGAGAACGCTCATCGTTCCTCCCCTGGTCCTCGAGCCGCTGACCGCCGGCCATGCGCAGGACATGTTCGCGGTGCTGAGCGATCCCGCCATCTACGAGTTCGAGAACGCACCGCCCGAATCGCAGGAGACGCTCGCGCAGCGCTATGCGTTCCTTGAGCGCCGCCGGTCGCCCGACGGTAGCGAGACATGGCTCAACTGGGTCGTGCGCCTTCCCGACGGCGCGCTCGCGGGCTACGTGCAGGCCACGGTGCTCGCGTCCGGCGTGGCGCTGGTGGCTTACGAGCTCGGCAGCCGCTACTGGCACCAGGGCATCGGGACGCGCGCGGTATCCTCGATGATCGAAGAATTGCGGACGCGGTACGAGGCGAAGCTGCTCGTGGCCGTCCTGAAGCAGCGCAACTGGCGATCGCTGGGCCTCCTGCGAAAGCTCGGTTTCGCGCAGGCCGATGCGGCCGAGATCGCGCGCTTCGGTGCAAGCGACGACGAGATCGTGATGCTTCGACTCGCCACGCCATGAACGGCGACAGCACGACACCCTGCCTGCGCGTCGCAGCGCTCGACGCCTCGCATTTCGAGCCCTATCGCGCGCTTATGCTGCATGCGTACGCGGCCGCGCCGGATGCGTTCACGTCCACACCCGAGGAGCGCGCCGCGGAGCCCGCGTCGTGGTGGATCGCGCGCCTCGCCGATCCCAAGGGCATGAGCCGCACGTTCGGCGCCTTTCATGGCGACGATCTTGTTGGCGCCGTCACGATCGAGTTCTCGGGGAAACCCAAGACCCGCCACAAGGCGCACGTGATCGGCATGTTCGTGAAGGAATCGGCACGCGGCCTCGGCGCGGGCAAGGCGCTGATGCGCGCAGCGCTCGCGGAGCTCGCTCGGATGCAGGGCATACGCGTGGTCACGCTGACGGTGACGGAAGGCAACGCCCCGGCGGTTGCACTCTACAACCTGTTCGGCTTTCGCGCGTTCGGCGTGGAGCCCATGGCGATCGCGACCCCCGGGGGCTTGAGAGCCAAGGTGCACATGTGGCTGGCGCTGGGCGACGCCACGCACATGGAGCCGACCTGACTTTTCACGTTCCGCGCGTCGCGCGAGGAACCGGCAATGGTTTGCGTTCGCGAGACGCGAGCGCAATGACACTGCGGCAAAGCTCGCGCGTTCGAAACTCCTTGACATGCATCGGTTGCGCGACAAAAGATGAAAGGTGTGCAGTGGCTTCGCCTTATCGCGCGCGTCGTTGATGCGCGCCATTCCAATGAACACATAGGGGAGAGTCAGATGCGTAAGTTGCTCGTAGTGCTCGTGCTCGCATTCGGCGTCGGCATCGCTGCCGACGACGCGAATGCCCAGTTCTGTCCGGGTGTCGTGCCCTGGGTCTTCGACGACATTCTCGCCAGCGATCCCAGCTGCCCCAACATCACCGAGCTCGCGCAGCGCGGCGTCACGCTCGGCTGCGTCATCATCGACGCCAATCACCGCCTTTATTGCCCCAGCGACTACGTCACCCGCGTTTCGATGGCCAACTTCATGGTGCGCCTGGCCGACTCGATCCTTCCGCTCACCTGCGCGGTCGGACAGGTAATGAAGTGGGACGGCGTGAACTGGGTCTGCTCCAACGACAACTCGGGCAACCCCGGCACGGTGACGAGTGTGGCGACCGGCGCGGGATTGACCGGCGGACCGATCACCACGACCGGCACGATCAGCATCGCCAACGGCGGCGTGACGCAGCCGATGCTTTCGGCCGCCGGGGGCACCAACGGACAGGTGCTCTCCACCAACGGGACGGCGCTGCAGTGGACCACGCCCCCGACGATCCCCGCGATCCTTCCGATCACCGGCGGCGGCACGGGTGCGGCGGATGCGGCCGGTGCGCGCGGCAACCTGGGTCTCGGCTCCCTCGCCGTCGGCGCAGGCGCGGGCACCGTCAATTACGTGCCCAAAGTCACCGTCCAGGCCCCCTACACGCTTGGCAATTCGCAGATCCAGGACAACGGCACGAGCATCGCCATGGGGTCCACCACCCCCAACATCCAATACCAGCTCTACGTCTACCGGCAGCAGCTGACCATCAACGGCGACGGTCAGAGCACGATCTACGGCTACCGGACCCGCGACAGCCAGAACGACGGCATCAACTATTCCCAGCTCGGCAACAACCGCGCGGTCGAAGGATTCAACTTCTGGGGCGACGTCTACACCTTCGGTGTGGACGGCCACAAGTACAACGACTACTCCCGTACGGGCGGAACACTCGGTGCCGACGTGAACGGCGCTTACTGGGGTTCGTTGGGCTACCGCAGCAGCGGCCTCCTCAACTACGGCGTGTACGGGTCCTCGGGTTACGCGAGCGGTGGCGGCGATCCGGCCGAGGCGGGACGCGCCGCTCTGGCGGTGTCGCAGGAAGGCATCGGCGGCGGCTTCTTCGGCGGCATGGTGGGCACCTGGTCGTCCGGCAACGTGATGGGCCACGTGAGCAGCGGCGAAATGTTCGCGTCGTACAACATCGGCAACGTCTACACGAGCGGTGCGACGGCCAACGTGGTCACGCTGTCGAAGGCCAACAGCGCGGGCGCGGAGCGCGCGGCGGCTTACGCCGTGACCTCGCCCGAGCTCAAGGTCTACGACAACGGCGTGGGCACGATGTCGGCCCGTGAAGTCTTCGTGCCCTTCGCGTCGAACTACGCGGGGATGCTCGCGTCGGCGCCGACGGTAACCGTCTCGCCGGTCGGCGCGCCGGTGCTGCTCTACATCAAGAGCGTGTCGACCGATGGCTTCACGGTCGCGTCCAGCGCGTCGGACCAGCCGGTGCAGTTCCACTGGATCGCCGTGGGCAGCCGCGTCGACGCGATGACCAACGCGGCCTTGCCGGCCGACCTCGCCTCGAAGGACTTCGACGCCAATCTCAAGGCCGCGATGAGCACCGACGGCAACCTGAACAAGAGCGCCAAGCCGATGTGGTGGGACGGCAACAAGGTGCGATTCGACAAGCCGCCGGCGCAAGTGCAGGCTGCCAAGGTCGAGAAGCCCTGAGCTCGTAGCGCAACGCTCACGACGATCGCCCCCTCGCGCACTTGGCGCCAGGGGGCGATTGCCTTTACTTGGGCGCGGGAGGCTTGGCCTGCAGGCGAACGTCGGTGCCCGCGTCGTTGCCCGTGAGTGTGGCGAGCGGCAGCGCGAGGCGGCGATCCGCGACTTCCTTCTGCGCAGGCGTCAGCACGGCGTAGAGCGCCTTGCCCGCGTCGACGATCTCCTCGACCGCCGCCAGCCGGTTACGCGCAAGATCGCCGAGCGCGTCGAGCCGCTTGACGGCGTTGGTCTCGCTCGCCGACACGCGCGGACCTCGCTTCATGTCATCCAGCATGTCCATCACGCGCGAGCGATAGACCTTCCACTGCGGCATCTGCTGCTGCGTGATGTTGAGATCCTCCTCGAGCTGGCTCATGCGCAAGTTCACGAGCTCGGCCAGGTTCGCGCCCGACGTGCGCGCGTCGTCGCCCTTCGGCGGAAGGCTCTTGATGACGCTCTCGAGCGAGCGCGGGTCGGAACGCTGCGCGATGGCGCCCTGTGCGAGGACGAGCGCGGCGAGCGCAGCGGTGGCGAATCGCATCTTCATTGGGCGTTGTGCCGGGCCGCGCCGGACGCGACCTCGAAGCGGATCGGGATGGGCGCCGCGCGCATGCAGCACTCGATTACCGCAAGCACCGGCAGCGAAACAAAGGGACGCATGGTGTAGTCCTCCATGCGGCATTGTAGTGTGCCGTCTGTCCTATGGCGGGCCAGGCGGCTAACCGGCACAATCGCGCCATGACAAAATGGCTCGCTGCCTACTTCGCAACGCTCGTCACGTTCTGCGTGCTCGACTTTCTCTGGCTCGGCTACGTGGCCAAGGGGTTCTATCAGGCGCAGGTCGGGCCGCTCATGCTCGAGCGGCCCAACCTGTTTCCGGCCGCAATCCTCTATGCGTTGGTGTCCGCGGGCCTGGTCGCCTTCGTAATCATGCCCGCGCCAACGCTGGTGCGCGCCGCGCTCGGCGGCGCGTTCCTGGGCCTCGTAGTCTACGGCGTGTACGACCTCACCAATCTCGCGGTCCTCAAGGGATGGACCGTGCCGGTGGCGCTGGTGGACATGGCCTGGGGCACTGTTGTATGCGCGGCCTCTGCGTCCGTCGGCTTTGTGGCCGCGCGACTGGCGAGCGGCGGCGGGTGATGGCACCATAGGGGTCTTGCCCTGACCGGGAGGTGTCCCGTGCGCCTGCTTCCTCTTACGATCGCCACGCTGCTGCTGTCCGCCGGAACCGCTGCGACCGCCGCGCCCTGCTACGTGATCCTCGACCGCGACGACCAGGTCGTGTATCGCGATTTCAAGCCGCCGTTCGACATGAGCGACTACAACGCCCCCGAGCGGGCGATGATGCGAAGCAAGGGCCAGCACCTGCTCGTGGCCGAGTTCGGCGACGAATGCAACGCCGTGGGATTCATCTCGCCCACCACCGGTGCCACGACGGCCTCGGTGGAGGAGATCGTCGGCGGCGTACGTTCCGCCGTCGCGACGTCGGTAGCGTCGACCGGGGCCACCAAGACCGCACCGCAGCCTGGCGCCAAGCCCGCCGCCAAAGCGCCGCCGCAAGCCAAGAACTAGCCGTCGCTGCCGTCCGCGCCGCCCTCGCGCCAGTCCATGCGCGGGACGGTGGTGGCGATGAGCACGCCGATGGCCGCGATGCCGGCCAGCACGCCGAACGCCACACGATACGCGTCGTTCACGAGGCCCACGAGACTTTCGCGCTGCGCCTGCGACATCTTTGCGATGAACGCGGCGCCGCCTTCGATCGACTGATGCATTAGCGCCGCGGCATCGTGCCCCGCGCTGTCGACCAGCGCAAACAGCACGGCACCGATGAGCGCCACGCCGATCGCGCCGCCCACCGCGCGGCACAACGAGATCGAGGCGGTGGCAACGCCCAACTGTCCGCGTCCCGCCGCGGTCTGCACCGCGACCTGCGTCGGGGGCATCACCATGCCGAGTCCCAGCCCCACGAGCATCGTCAGCGCGAGGATCGCGGAGGTCGGCGCGTGCTCGACCGCAAGCGCGAGGCTTGCGAACGCGAGCGTGACGAGCGAAAGGCCGACGATCGGAAAGACGGTCACGTTGCCCGTGCGCGTGACGAGACGTCCGGTGATGGCCGCCGACGTGACCTGCGAAAGCGTGATGGGCAGCAGGAGAAGTCCCGACGCGCCGATGCCGAGCCCGCGTCCGAGCTGGAGATAGAGCGGCAGGAAGACGATCACCGCGAAGAGCGACGCGCCGAAGCACAGCACAACAGCGTCGGCGCGAGCGATCGCCGGCACCCCGAGAAAGTGGATCGGAATGATAGGGTCGGGATGGCGGCGCTCCCACCACGCGAGCGCGAGCAGCGCGGCACCGGTGGTCGCGAGCAGCGCCGCCATCGGCATCGAGATCCACGCGAATCGATGCCCGCCCGAGGAGAGCGCAAACAGGAACGACGCCGTCACGACGCAGAACAGGAGCGCCCCAATCACGTCGGGGCGGAACGGAGCTTCCCGCCGCGGCGGCGCCACGTGCGGCACCCGCAGCGACAGCACGGCGGCAACGAGGCCCAGCGGCAGGTTGATGAGGAACACTGCGCGCCACGAGATGTGTTCCGTGAGGTACGCGCCGATCACGGGGCCGGAGGTGCTGGACAGCGCGAACAGCACCGCGAAGTAGCCGGCGTAGCGCCCGCGCTCGCGCGGCGCCACGTGCTCGCCGATGAGGGCCTGCGACAGGGTCATGAGCCCGCCTCCTCCGAGTCCCTGCAGGGCGCGCAATCCGACGAGCCACCAGAACGAAGGGGCTACGGCGCACGCGCAAGACGCCACGGTGAACACGGCGAGCGCGCCCAGCAGCGCACGGCGGCGGCCGAATCGATCCCCGATGTAGCCGTAGAGCGGCGCGGCAACCGTGGCGGCCAGCAGATAGGCGACGACCACCCACGACAGGTCGGCCACGACCCCGAGCGCGCTTGCGATCGTAGGCAGTGCGCTTGCGAGGATCGTCTGGTCGGCGGCGGCGAGAAACATCGCCACCATGACGCCGGGAAACACGCGGCGGAAGGCGTCTCTCGACGACGGCGCGCGGGCCGGGGTGGCGGGCGGCTTCCGCGGCTCGTCGGGCATGGCGCGATTTTACGCGACGGTGAACGCTCCCCACTTTGCGCCCCCGCGGGGCGGCGGTCGTCTACAATCGCTTCGCTCATGACCGACGACGTCAACCGCGATCTCGCGCGCAAGTACGACACCGTTGCGTACGCCGCGAAGTCCAATCCCCAGTCGCACCCGACGCACCTCGCCACGGTGGCGACGCTGCTGGGACTCGCGCCGCCGCCCGTCGCATCGGCGCGCGTGCTCGAGGTCGGATGCAGCGACGGCGCCAACCTGCTGCCGATGGCTGCGACCCTTCCCGGCGCGCGCTTCACGGGGTGCGACATCTCGAGCGAAGCGATCGCCGCCGCGCGGCGCGGCGCGGACGACCTCGCGCTGTCCAACGTCGAGTTCCTTCAAGCCGACCTCGCCACGCTGCGCGAGGGGGAGCCTTTCGACTACATCGTCGCGCACGGCGTCTACTCGTGGGTGCCCGCCTCGGTGCGCGAGGCGCTCCTCTCGCTCGCGCGCAACCGCCTCTCCCGCAGCGGCGTGATGTTCGTGAGCTTCAACGTCTATCCGGGATGTCACGTGCGGCAGGCGGCGTGGGAGATGCTGCACTTTCACGTCGACCACATCGCCGACCCCGCGGCACGCCTCGCGCAGGCGCGCGCGTTCGCGGGCCTGCTCGCTGAGCCGTCGGTCGCCCAGACGGAGACGGACAACCTGTTGCGCCAGGAGTTGGCCAAGCTCGCCTCGCAAAACGACAGCGCGCTGTTCCACGACGATCTCGCGGTGCCAAACGATCCGCTCTACTTCCACGAGTTCAACGCGCACGTCGCACGCCACGGTCTCGTGTACCTTGGCGAAGCGAAGCTTTCGATGATGACCGCGGCCGGGCTCACCCCGCGCGTACAGCAATTCATCTCGACGCTCGACCGCATCACGCGCGAGCAATATCTCGACTTCGCGCGCCTGCGCCGCTTTCGCCAGTCGCTCGTGTGCCGCGCCGATGCCGAGCCTTCGAGCGCCGCGCCAGCCGAACGCGCCGCGGCAATGTACGCTGCGGCATCGACCTCGCTGGTGCGCGCGGCGGTGGAAGGCAAGGCACTTGCGGACGCGCTGCCCGCCGATCCGAGCGCACGCGCCACGCGCGCGCTCCTGCAGTGGCTCGTCGAGGAAGCGCCGCGCACGGTGCCGGTGCGCGAGGCGGCGCAGTGGCTCGCTGCCCGCGCGCCGCAGGACGCCGCCTCCGCGCGGCCCGTGCCGCAGCTCCTGGCCGAGGCGTGCTACGCCGGCACGGTCGAGCTGTATACGGAGCCGCCGCCGCTCGCGCACGCGCCCTCCGAACGACCGCGCGCAAGCGCGATCGTGCGCTGGCAGGCCGCGCACCATCCCAATCTCACCAACCTGCGCCACGAGCCGCTTCGCATCGACGACCCGCACGCGCTTGCGTTGCTCGGGATCATGGACGGCACGCGCTCGCGCGAGGATCTCGCGCGTGCATTGGCCGCACGCCTGCCGGAGGCGGAGCGTGCACAGGCAGGCGAGCGGCTCGAGACGTATCTTTCGCAGTTCACGCTCCACGGACTCCTCGCCGCGTGAGGCGAGGCATCGACACCATCACGGGAGGAGAACCACCATGAAGAGCGCAATCGTCACGGGAGCGGGATCGGGCATCGGCAAGGCGGCAGCCACCGCGCTTCTCAAGAACGGCTATCACGTGGCACTGGCGGGCCGGCGCCGCGAGCCACTCGCCGCCGCCATCGCGGCTGCGGGCGTACCCGCGGGACAGGCGCTGGCCATTCCGACGGACGTGGCCAACCCAGCGTCGGTGTCCGCGCTCTTCGCCGAGGTGAAGGCGAAGTTCGGCCGCCTCGACGTGCTGTTCAACAACGCGGGCATCGGCGCGCCGGGCGTGAACATGGAAGACCTCACGTTCGAGCAATGGAAGAGCGTGGTGGACATCAATCTCACCGGCAGCTTCCTGTGCACGCAGGAGGCGATCCGGATCATGAAGGACCAGTCGCCGCGCGGCGGACGCATCATCAACAACGGCTCCATCTCCGCGCACGCGCCGCGTCCCAACTCCGCGCCTTACACCGCGACCAAGCACGCGATCACCGGTCTTACGAAGTCGACGTCGCTCGACGGACGCAAGTACGACATCGCGTGCGGGCAGATCGACATCGGCAACGCGCATACCGATCTCGCGGCGCGCATGGCGCAGGGCGTGCCGCAGGCCAACGGCCAGATCGCCGCGGAGCCGCTCATGGACGTGGAGCACGTCGCGAGCGCGGTCCTCTACATGGCCAGCCTGCCGCTCGACGCCAACGTGCAGTTCATGACGATCATGGCGACCAAGATGCCGTTCGTGGGACGCGGCTAGCCGCGCGAGGCCCGGCGAAGGGCCGACCCGAGCCGGGCCCCTCCCGGCGGGGCAGGCGCGTCAGCGCTT
>CAZIZD010000132.1:0-10879 GCA_964543615.1 uncultured Alcaligenaceae bacterium
GGCAGATCGCGAGCCCGAGGCCCAGGCCTTGCCGCTTGGTGGTCACGAACGCCTCGAAGATGCGCTCGAGATCTTCCGGCGGGATACCCGGTCCCCGGTCCGCGACGGCGATCTCCACCCGTCCCGCCACGTTGACGAAGCTCGTCACCTCGATCTCGCGCGGATCGCTCGCCTCGTCCATCGCTTCGCATGCGTTCACGATGAAGTTCACGAGCACCTGTTGCAACTGGACGCGATCGGCCTCCACTTCGGGCAGGCTCGCCGCCAGGGCCTGCACCACGTCGACGCGCCGCTGCAGCAGGTCGCTCTGCAGGAGGCGCAGCACGTCGCGGATCGCCTCGTTGACGTCGAGAGGCTCGTGCATGACCTCGTCGCGCCTGATCAGCGCGCGCAGGCGCTGGATCACCGCCGCGGCGCGCCGGTCGCTGCGCACGATGTCGGCGAGGATCGCCTCCACCTGGTCGAGGCGCGGCTGCGGCAGCGCGAGGAAGCGCTGCGCTGCCTGCGCATTGGACAGGATCGCGGCCAGCGGCTGGTTGAGCTCGTGCGCGAGCGATCCGGAGAGCGCGCCGAGCGTGGCGACGCGCGACAGATGCGCAAGCTCGTTGCGCTGGCGCGCGGCCTCGCGCTCGACACGCCTGCGCTCGGTCATATCCACGATCGAGACGAGGACAAGCTGGCCGTCTCCGGCGGGCAGCGGATCGAGGCCGACTTCGACCGGCACTTCGGTACCGTCCTTGCGCAATCCCGCGAGGTCGCGGTCGACGCGCACCGCGCGCGGGATGGCGGCGGCGGCAAAGGCCTCGCGCTGCGCGGCGTGAAGCTCCGTGAACCGCGCCGGCACGAGCAAGGCCACGTTCCTGCCGAGCAGTTCGCCGGGCCTGTAGCCGAAGACCGGTTCGACCTGTGCGTTGGCGAGGTGGATGGTGCCGCGGTCGTCGATGAGCAGGATGGCGCTCGGCACGGCTTCCACCACCGCGCGCATGCGCGCCTCGCTTTCGCGCAACGCCGCCTCCTTGGCGCGCAGCGCCGAGGCGAGCCGCGCGCTCGCGAGCACGTCGGTCACGAGCTCGAAGCCCATGGCGAGCACCACGAAGAGCATGCTGGGCGCCACGAGCGTCGGGGCGCGCATCGAACCGGCGACGACGAGGGCGGAAGTGCTCGCGGCGAACGCGATGCACAACGCGAGGCTGCCACCCACCGCCAGCGCGCGCCGGCGCGCGCGCGCGTCGCCGCGCCGCCACAGCGTGACCGCGGCGTCGATCACGAACACGAGCAACAGCGCGTTGCCGATCTGCGGCACGATGCCCCACGGGTTCAGCACCCCCCTGGGGAAGTGGACGCTGTCGCCGCCCCACTGGACCGACTCGATGGATGTGATGGCATCGAAGTTGGCGTTCACGCCGGTGGTGAACGTGAGAACGAGGGTTGCGAGCCGCAGCGCGCAGACCGTCCACGCAAGCCACACGCGGCCGCTGTCGAGGTAGAAGCGCACGAAGCCCACGATCGACAGCACGAAGACGGCGAGCGGGACCTGCGCCCAGCGCAGGACGTGGGCGTAGGCATCGGGCGTGGCCGTGCGCATCATCACGAGCTCGAAGCCCGCGAAGGCGGCGGCGGACGTCGCCATCGTGAAGAACAGGAGGTAGCCGTAGGCGGCCCGCTGCCGGAACCAGACCACGAGATGGAGGAGCGCGAGCGTGAGGCTCGCGGCGGCCATCATGCTCCAGGCGACGACGACCCAGCTCAGTTGTTCATGCATTGTGCATCCGGACGGCGGGGCACGCGCCGTCGCGGAGAGCTTACACGAGCGAGACCGGCCCGTGCCTGCGGTGTCCCGCGGTAAGATCGCGCGGTGCCCGCATTCGCTACTTCCCGCGCGCGTTGGATCGTAGCCGCCGTCATCGCGATTCTCGTCGTCGCGGCGGGCATTGCCTCGCATCCTTGGACTGCCGCGCCTGCGGCCGGACCCGCGCCCGTCGCCGTCGCGCCCGCGCGCTTCGTGGGGAGCGCGGCATGCGCCGCCTGCCATGCGAAGGAGACGGAGGCGTGGCGAGGCTCCGATCACGACCTCGCGATGCAGCCCGCCGATGCGCGCACCATCTTGGGGAATTTCGGCGGTGCGAAGTTCGAAGGCACGACGTTCTTCCTGCGCGACGGCAGGTACTTCGTCAACACGGAGGGGCCAGACGGCAAGCGCGCCGACTTCGAGATCAAGTACACGTTCGGGGTGCGGCCCCTCCAGCAATACCTGATCGAGCTGCCCGGCGGACGCATGCAGGCGTTCGGCCTCGCGTGGGATTCGCGGCCGAAGGAGCAGGGCGGCCAACGCTGGTTCAACCTGTATCCGGGACGCAACCTCAAGGCCGGCGATGCGCTCCACTGGACGGGCGTGGAGCAGAACTGGAACTTCCAGTGCGCCGAATGCCACTCGACCAACCTGCGCAAGGGCTTCGATGCGAAGGCCGGCACCTTCCACACCACGTGGTCGGAGGTGAACGTCGCGTGCGAGGCCTGCCACGGACCGGCGTCCAATCACGTCGCCTGGGCAAAGAAGCAAGGCGATGCCGCGCGCGATCCCGGCAAGGGCCTCGTCGTGGCCCTCGACGAGCGGCGCGGCGTCACGTGGAGCGTCGCGAGCGGCATGACGAGCGCGCGGCGCAGCGCGCCGCGCACCACGTCGCGCGAGATCGACCTCTGCGGACGTTGCCACGCGCGAGCGGCGCGCTTCTCGGACGACTGGCGCGACGGCGGCGCGTACGGCGACACGCATCGCCGCGCGCCGCTGTCCGACGGCCTCTACTGGCCCGACGGGCAGATGCGCGACGAGGTCTACAACTGGGGATCGTTCCTGCAAAGCCGCATGCATGCGCAGGGCGTCACGTGCTCGGACTGCCACGACCCGCACTCGCTCAAGCTGCGCGCGCCCGGCAACGCGGTGTGCGGCCAGTGCCATGCGCCCGCGGCGTTCGATGTCGAGTCGCACACGCATCATGCCAAGGGCACCACCGGCGCTGCGTGCGCGTCATGCCACATGCCGACGACGACGTACATGGTGGTCGACCCGCGCCACGATCACTCGTTCCGCATCCCGCGTCCGGACCGGACCGTCACGCTCGGCGTGCCCAACGCGTGCAACAACTGCCATACGAAGAAGTCGCCGCAGTGGGCGGCCGACGCGGTCGACACGCTGTGGGGCAAGGAGCGCAACGGCTACCAGAAATTCGGCGAGGCCTTCGTCGCGGGCGCCGCAGGCGCGCCGGGTGCACGCGGCAAGCTCCTTGCGATCGTCGACGATCCCGCGCAGCCACCGATCGTGCGTGCGAGTGCCATCGAGCGCCTCGCGCCGTGGCTCACGCCCACCGCGGTCACGTCGATCGCGCGTGCGCTCAACGACGCCGATCCCTTCGTGCGCACGGCGGCGGTGAACGCGCTCGCGGGCGCCGATGCGGCGACGCGCCAGCGCTACCTGCCGCGCATGCTCAACGATCCTGTGCGCATCGTGCGCATGGAAGCGGCGCAGGCGCTCGCGGGCGACGCGGAAGCGGGATTGCCGCCGGAGGCGCGCGCGGCATTCGCGCGCGCGCTCGACGAGTACGTCGCCGCGCAGACCTACAACGCCGACCGGCCCGAGGCGCGCGTCAACCTGGGCAACCTCGCCGCTCGCCGCGGGGACGGCGAGCGCGCGATCGCGGAGTACCGCGCCGCGATTGCCATCGACCCCACTTACGTGCCCGCGTACGCGAACCTCGCGGATTTCCATCGTGGACGCGGGGCGGACGGCGAGGCGACGAAGGCACTGCGCGAGGGCATCGCGCGCAATCCGCAGTCGCCGGTGCTGCACCATGCGCTCGGGCTCGCGCTCGTGCGCGAGAAGCGGATGAGCGAAGCGTTGCCGGAGCTCGCGCTCGCCGCGAAGCTCGCGCCGGACGACGCGCGCCTCGCCTACGTCTACGCGGTGGCCCTCGACGGCGCGAAACAGGCTGCGAAATCGCGCGAGGTCCTGGCCGCTGCGTACAAGCGGCATCCGTACGATCGCGAGATCCTCGAGGCCCTGGCCTCGTACAGCGCGCGTGAAGGCAAGGCCGACGCGGCACTCGCCTATGCGAGGACGCTGCGCGACCTGGAGCCTGAAAATCCGCAGTACGCGGCCATGGTGCGGGAGCTCGAGCGCGGGCGGCGATGAGCTGGGTCTGGGGCAGCTGGGTCGCGATGGCGTCGATGTGCGTGACGCTCGCGATCGTGCACGGACATCTGTGGCTGCGGCGGCGCGAGGCGACGGGCAACGCGGCCTTCGTGGTGCTGGCGCTGAGCGTGGCCGGCATGGGCTACGCCGAGGTGCGCATGATGCTCGCCTCCTCGACCGAGGAGTTCGGGCGCTTCCTCTGGTGGTATCACGTTCCGGTGTGGTCGGCGTTCGTCGCGCTCGTGTGCTTCGTGCGCTACTACCTGCGCGCGGGTCGCGCATGGCTTGGCTGGACGGCCATCGGAATGCGCACGGCGGCGCTCGTGATCAACTTCTTCTCGACGCCGAACATCCAGTTCCGCGAGATCACGGCGCTTGATCACGTCACCGCGCTCGGTGCGCAGCTGTCGATCGCGCGGGGCATTTCCAACCCGCTGCTGGTCATCGCACAGGGTGCCCTGCTGCTGCTGCTCCTGTTCCTGGTCGACGCGATGCGCGACCTCTGGCGGCGAGGCGAGCGGCGATATGCCGTGAGGATCGTGGGCAGTCTCCTCGCGTTCGTGACCGCCGGCACCACGCTGGCGCTGGTCTCCTACTGGGGCCTCGCGCGCCTGCCCGTGTTCGCGTCGGCCCTGTTCGTGCCTATCGTGGTGGTCATGGCGGTCGAACTCGGTCTTGGCCTGCTCAATGCGGAGCGAATCTCCGACGAGCTTCGCGCCAAGCGCGTCGAGGTCGAGCACATGTCGCGGGTCGCGACCATGAGCGAGCTCTCCGGAACGCTCGCGCACGAATTGAACCAGCCGCTCGGCATCATCATGAGCAACGCGGAGGCCGCGCAGCGCATGCTGGAGCGCGATCCCGTCGACGTGGCCGAGCTGCGCGAGATCATGAGCGACATCGTGCAGGCCGACGAGCGCGCAGGCCAGGTGATCGAGCGCCTGCGCGCAATGCTGCGCCGCCGTGCACCCGAGCGGCAGCCCGTGGACGTCGATGGCCTCGTCGCCGACGTTCTCCGCTTCATGCGCGCGGACTTGGCACGGCGCGGCGTAGCCGTCGAGACCGCCCTCGACGCGGCAGGTGCCAGGGTGCACGCGGACCGCGTGTCGCTCGAGCAGGTGCTGGTCAACGTGATCGCCAACGCGTGCGATGCGATGGACGGGACGGCGGCGGACCGGCGCGTGCTCACCGTCGCGTCGTCCGTGGAAGCGGCGGGCGCGGTGGTGCGCATTGCCGATCGCGGCGGCGGGTTGCCCGACCCGCCCGAGCGCGTGTTCGCGCCCTTTTACACGACCAAGAGCGAAGGACTCGGGATGGGGCTTGCCATCTCGCGCTCGATCGTGGCCGCGCACGGCGGAAAGCTCTCCGCGCAGCGCAACGCGGAAGGCGGCGCCACGTTCCTCATCGCGATCCCGACGATGCACGGGGGTGCGGCATGAGCGGCGCGCGCGTGTACGTCGTCGACGACGAGCACGAGCTCCGGCGCGCGCTCGAGCGCCTGCTGCGCGGCGAGGGCTACGACGTCGCCACGTTCGCGTCGGCGGAAGCGTTCCAGGAGGCCATCGACGGGTCCACGGCCGGCTGCTGCGTGCTCGACGTAGCGATGCCTGGCCTCGACGGGCTCGCACTCCAGCAGCGCCTGGGCGCAACCGGTGCCAACCTCTCGATCGTCTTCCTCACGGGGCACGGCGACATCCCGATGAGCGTGCAGGCGATGAAGGCGGGCGCGATCGACTTCCTGACGAAGCCGGTGAAGCGCAACGATCTCGTGCGCGCGATCGACGCGGGCCTTGCTGCCGTGCGCGCGCGCCGCGATGCGCACGACGCCACGGCCGCCCTGCGCGCGCGGCTCGCACGGCTCACGCCGCGCGAGCACGAGGTGATGCTGCACGTGCTCGCGGGCAAGCTCAACAAGGTGATTGCCGCGGAGCTCGGGACCACCGAGCACACGGTCAAGGTGCATCGCGGGCGCATGATGGAGAAGCTCGGGGTGGCCTCCGTGGCCGAGCTCGTGCGCGTGACACGCGCGCTCGGCATCGATCCCGCGCCGTAGAACCAAGGTGGCATTGCCGCGGGGCGCGCGGCGCGAGACCCTTGGCGCCCGTGTCCTTGCCCAGCAAATCGATCGCCCTCCTGGACGACGAGCCCGCGTTCCGCCGCGCGATGGCCCGGCTGCTGCATGCCTATGGATACGACAGCGTGCCGTTCGCGACGGCGAAGGCGCTGTTGCGCGCCGTGCCGGTGCAGCGGTTCGATTGCATCCTGCTCGACCTGTCGATGCCGGACATGGACGGGCTCGAGGTGCTCGCCGCGCTGCGCGCCATGCGCGACGTGCCGCCGGTCATCGTGGTCACCGGGACCGACGATCCCGACAGCGTGCGCCGCGCGATGGCGCTCGAAGCCTTCGACTGCCACAGGAAGCCCGTGCGCGCTCCGGAACTCGTCGATGCCATCGAGCGCGCCCGGGGGGCACGCGAGGCGTGCTGAGGCCACCCTAAGCGGAAATTTTGTCCAACGTGCGGTGTTGAACCATCGTGCAATATGCAATCCCTCGCGCAGGCCCTAGCCTTGGCCCCCGCGAATTTCCATCCTCAGGAGGAATCCCGTGAAGATGTTCCGCATGGCCGCAATGCTCGTGGCACTGGCGCTTGCCCTGCCGGCCGCCGCCCAGAAGAAGCCCAACATCCTCGTCATCTGGGGCGATGACATCGGGCAGTTCAACGTCAGCGCGTACAACAACGGGATGATGGGCTACAAGACGCCCAACATCGACAGCATCGCCAGGCAGGGTGCGCTCTTCACCGACTGGTACGGCCAGCAGAGCTGCACCGCGGGACGCGCCGCCTTCATCACGGGCCAGTCGCCCATCCGCACCGGACTGACCAAGGTCGGCCTGCCGGGCGCGCCGGAAGGCATGAAGAAGGAAGACCCCACCATCGCCACGCTGCTGCGCGCGCAGGGCTACGTCACCGGCCAGTTCGGCAAGAACCACCTGGGCGACCGCGACGACATGCTGCCGACGGCGCACGGCTTCGACGAGTTCTTCGGCAACCTCTATCACCTCAACGCGGAAGAGGAGCCCGAGAACGAGAACTATCCCAAGGATCCGGAGTTCAAGAAGAAGTTCGGCCCGCGCGGCGTGATCCACAGCTTCGCGGACGGCCGCATCACAGACACGGGGCCGCTCACGAAGAAGCGCATGGAGACGATCGACGACGAGGTGATGAAGAAGTCGCTCGACTTCATCGACCGCGCGAACAAGGATGGCAAGCCGTTCTTCGTGTGGTGGAACTCCACGCGCATGCACATCTTCACGCACCTCAAGCCTGAATTCGTGGGCAAGACGGGCCTCGGCGTCTACGCCGACGGCATGGTCGAGCACGACGGGCACGTGGGGCAGCTCCTGGCCAAGCTCAAGGAGCTCGGGCTCGAGGAGAACACCATCGTGATGTACTCGACCGACAACGGCGCCGAGACGTTCACGTGGCCCGATGGCGGCACGACGATGTTCCGCGGCGAGAAGAACACCAACTGGGAAGGCGGCTACCGCGTGCCCACCGTCATCCGCTGGCCCGGCACGATCAAGCCCGGCACGGTGGTCAACGACATCGGGGCGCACGAGGACATGTTCCTCACGCTGGTCAACGCTGCCGGCGGCAAGAACGTCGCCGAGGATCTCAAGAAGGGCACGACCATCGGCGGCCGCAACTACAAGGTCCACCTCGACGGCTATGACCTCGGCCCGGCGCTGCGCGGTCAGGCGCCCTGGCCGCGTCACGAGTTCCTCTACTGGACGGACGACGGATCGGTGGCGGCGCTGCGCTACGACAACCTCAAGATCACCTTCCTCGAGCAGAAGGCCAAGGGCCTGCGCGTGTGGCAGGAGCCGTTCACTACGCTGCGGGCGCCTCTCCTCACCAACCTGCGCATGGACCCGTTCGAACGCGCCGAGGAAGAGAACGCGATGGGATGGCAGCGCTGGTACATGGAGCGCATGTACGCCATCGCGCCGGCCGGAGCCTACGTGGGCCGCTGGCTGCAGAGCTTCAAGGAGTTTCCGCCGCGGCAGAAGCCGGGCAGCTTCAATCTCGATCGCGTCATGGAGTCCGTGATGGGGACGCGACAGTAAATGCTCGGTACTGCGCTTCGCTCCGCGATTGCCGTATGCGCGGCGTGGGCCATCGCCTGCGCCGCCTGGGCGCAGGCGCCGCTCCCCTCGTGGAACGACGGCAGCGCGAAGCGCGCGATCGTGAAGTTCGTCACGGACGTGACGGCAGCGGGTTCGCCGACGTTCGTGCCGCCCGAGGATCGCATCGCGGTCTTCGACAACGACGGCACGTTGTGGGCCGAGCAGCCCGTGTACTTTCAGCTCGCGTTCATGCTGGACCAGGTGCGCGAGGCCGTGCCCCGCCATCCGGAGTGGAAGGACGATCCCGCGTTCAAGGCGGTCATGGCCGGCAACGCGGCGGCGTTCGCGCAGGATCACAAGGCGCTGGCAAGGCTTCTCGCGGCCGCCAACACGGGCATGACGACGGAGGCGTACGACCGCGCAATCAGGGCGTGGCTCGCCACCGCCCGCCATCCGAAATTCGACCGGCTCTATACCGATCTCGTGTACGCGCCCATGGTCGAGCTGCTCGCGTACCTGCGCGCGAACGGATTCAAGACCTACATCGTGTCCGGCGGGGGCGTGCAGTTCATGCGTCCCTGGGTCGAGAAGGCTTATGGCATTCCCCCCGAGCAGGTCATCGGCTCGCTGGTCGAGGTCAAGTTCGCGACCGTCGAGGGGGCGCCTGCGCTCGTGCGCGAGCCCAAGGTGGCATTCGTCGACGACGGGCCGGGCAAGCCCGTGGGCATCTATCGCAACATCGGCCGCCGGCCGATCCTCGCGTTCGGCAACTCCGACGGCGACCTCCAGATGCTGCAGTGGACCGTCGCGGGTGCCGGGCCGCGCTTCGCCGGCCTCGTGCATCACACCGATGGCGCGCGCGAGTTCGCGTACGACCGCAAGTCGAAGGTCGGCAAGCTCGACAAGGCCCTCGACGCGGCCGATGCCAAGGGCTGGACGGTCGTCGACATGAAGAACGACTGGAATCGCGTGTTCGCGTTCCAGTAGAAGCGAAGAGACGGCAGAACGCGATGCGCGGCCAGGTTTGCACCGTACCCGGGGTGTATCATCGCCGCGTCGCGCTGGACCTTGCCCGTCGGCGCGACGATGCCCGCCCGTTCACCGGGGGCCCCACGCGCGCAGCCGACCCGCGAGACCGCGAAGAACGGTCGACGGCCGCATGCCGCGCCCGGCCCCACCAGGGAGACAAGACGTGAGATTCATCCGCTCGATGTTGTTCCTGCTCGCGCTGCCGATGCTCGCGCACGCGCAGTCGTTCTCCAACCAGCAGATCGACCAGCTGACGGCGCAGATCGCGCTCTATCCCGATTCGCTGCTGTCGCAGGTGCTGATGGCCGCGACGTACCCGAAGGACGTCGCCGAGGCTGCCGCGTGGTCGCGCCAGAATTCGAACGTCAAGGGCGACGACGCCGTGAAGATGGTCGAGAGCCAGCCGTGGGATCCTTCGGTGCAGTCCCTGGTCGCCTTTCCGCAGGTCATCATCATGATGGGCGAGAAGCCCGAATGGGTGCGTGACCTGGGCGATGCGTTCCTCGCGCAGCCCGAGGACGTGATGGACTCGGTGCAGCGCCTGCGCGCGCAAGCCCAGGCCGCGGGTAACCTTAAGTCGAACGACCAGATGAAGGTGGTCGTGGAGCCGCCGCCGGCCGGCGGTCCCCCACAGCAGCAGATCATCGTCATCCAGCCCGCGAATCCGCAGGTCGTGTTCGTGCCCACGTACAACCCGACCGTCGTTTTCGGGACGTGGCCGTACCCCGCGTATCCGCCGTTCTACATTCCGCCGCCGCCGGGCTTCTGGTTCTCGACGGCGGTCGCCACCGGCATCGCATGGGGCGTGGGCATCGGCGTCACCAACGCGCTGTGGGGCGGAGTGCGCTGGGGTTGGGGCGGCAGCCAGGTCAACATCAACGTCAACCGCTACAACAACATCAACGTCAACCGCCGGCTCGACGTCAACAACACCAACGTCAACTGGAACCACAACGTCAACAACCGGCGCGATGTCGCGTATCGCGGAGGCGACGCGACGCGGCAAAATCTCCAGAACCGCGCCCAGGCAGGCAATCGCGAGCAGTACCGCGGCCGCGACGACAGCCGGGCCCGCGCGCAGCAGGCCATGCAGGACCGCGGCGTGAACCCCAACCAGGGCTCCGCGCGTGACCGCGCGCAGAGCGTCGACCGCAACGAGCTGCAGAACCGCGCGCAGAACGTCGACCTCAGCCAGGCACAGAACCGCGCGCAGAACTTGGACCGCATCCAGATCGAGAACCGTGCGCAGAACGTGGACAGGAGCCAGGCGCAGAACCGCGCGCAGCAGATGAACCGCGACAACGCACTGCGCGGCGCCGAGGATCGCAACGCGCGCCAGCAGATCGATCGCGGCGCGCAGAGCCGCCAGGCGATGCAGCAGAACCAGCGTCCGCAGATGCAGCCGGCTAACGCGGGCGGCGGATCGCGTCCGCAGGCGCAGCGCGCGGCAGGCGGGGGCGGGGGCGCAGCGGCTGCAGCCCGTCCGTCGGGTGGCGGGGGCGGCGCAAGGCCGGGCGGTGGCGGCGGCGGGCGCGGCC
>CAZIZD010000133.1:0-8785 GCA_964543615.1 uncultured Alcaligenaceae bacterium
CAGCATCGCCACGAAGGCGGCGTCCGCGAAGGGCGCGAGCAAGCTGCGCCGCGGCCACTGGTCGGTGCAGGCAGAGCTCGACCTGCACGGTCTCACGGTGGACGAGGCGCACGACGCCCTCTCCGACTTCATCGTCGAGTCACGCACCTTTCGCCTTCGCTGCGTGCGCGTCATCCATGGCAAGGGACTCACGTCGCCCAACAAGGAGCCCGTGTTGAAGGGCAAGGTGCGGCGCTGGCTCGCGCACTGGGACGAGGTTCTCGCCTATACCGAGGCGCCGCGCCACGCCGGCGGCGGCGGCGCCCTCCTCGTGCTGCTCAAGGGGTCCTGATGCCCATGTCGGAATACGTCCGCGACCTCCGGGCGCGGATCGGAACCACGGTGCTCGAAGTCCCGACGGTGTCCGTCGTCGTTCACGACGCGCAGGATCGCGTCCTGCTCGTGCGCCACGTCGAGGGCAACGTGTGGACGACGCCGGGCGGCATGATCGAGCCCTACGAGCTGCCGGCGGACGCCGCGTTGCGCGAGATGTGGGAGGAAACGGGCCTCGTCGTCGCGCTCGATCGCATCGTCGGCGTATTCGGCGGGGAGCCTTGCTCGGGCGCCTATTCCAACGGCGACAAGGTCTCGTTCGTGTCGACGGTGTTCACCGCGAAGGTCGTGGGCGGGACACCACGTCCCGATGGCGAGGAGACGCTCGAGCTGCGCTACTTCGCGCGCGAGGAGCTCGACCGCGAGCGGGTTCGCCCGCACGTGCACCTCTATCTCGATGCCGCGTGGGCCGGGGAGAGCCATCCGCGCTTCCAGCCGCCGACCTGGCGGCCGCCGCATTCGGAATGAGCCGCTTCAGCGCGGCGCCGGCGGCGCGCTCAACACCACACTGCGCTCGACGCGCGCGACGTTGGGATCGGACCACGGGCCCGTGACGCGGTAGTCGTAGCTGAAGATCTGGTCCAGCGGATCGTTGAGGAGCTTTTGCGCGAGCAGCGTGCCGGCTCCGACGGCGGCGCCGACGATCGGGTTCGCGAGGAACAGCACGGCGGCGCCGGCCGACACCATCGACGAGAGCGCCGGCTTGACCCGCACGTCGAGCGCCTGCGTCTCGTTGGCGAGGTCGATGCTGCCGGTCAGGGTCACCACCGCGGCGGGCCCCTCGAGCCGCAGGTTCTCGGTCTGGATGAGCCCCTTTTCTATGCGGAAGTCGCCCACGATGTCGTCGAACGCAAAGCCTTCGCTGAACACGTCGCGGAAGTCGAGCGTGATGCGCCGCGGCAGCGACTGCAGCGACAGGACGCCCAGCAGCTTGCCGATGCCGGGGTCGATCTTGGTGAACTGTCCCGCCCCCGTGCGCAACGTGAGCTTGCCCGTGAGCGAGGGATAGTCGAAGTCGTTGGGCGCACCCGCCCACGCGAGGCTGCCGCCTATCTTGGTGGGCGCGTTGCGCACCGCCACGGGATATCCGAAGCGGTCGAGGAACGCGCCCGCATCGTCGGTGGTGAGCTGGACGTCGAGCTCGGTGGCCTGCCGCGCGCGCGCGATGCGCCACCATCCGCTGCCGTCGATGCGCCCCGCGGGATTGACGAGCGACATCTTGCCGATGCGCCAGTCGGGTCCGACCGGCTGGGCCAGGACCTCGAACGCGCCGACGTCGTGACCGCTGCGCGTGATGAACGCATCCGCCACGATGTCGATCTCGGGCCACGTGTTCTTCTGCCGGACTTGGGTGTCGACTTCGCTTCGCGCCGGCGTGAGCTCGTCGGGGCCGGGCGGCTGGAAGCGCGACAGCCGCGCCATCACGCGCCCATTCGGCAGGTCGGGTGAGGAACCCTTCCACGAAGCGGTGCCTTCGAGCTCGCGGGCGGCGAGACGCAGGCGCCAGTCGTTCTCGCCACGCGATGCGCTCACCTTGAGGTCGTGCAGCACGCGGCCGAAGACATCGACGCGACCGGCCTGGATGTCGACGCCGTTGAGCTCGAGCGTGCGCGCCGCCCCGCCCGCGCCCGCGGTCTCGCGCGCGGACTCCTTTGCATAGAGCGCGAGCCACTCGTCGACGTCGAAGTCGCCGATGTCGCCGCGGACCCAGATCCCGGGGCGATCGGCGATTCCGCCCCGCTTCGCGGCGCCGCCAAGGAGCAGCAACACGCGATCGACGGTGCCCGCTCCCTTGGTGAGGTCGCGATGCGCGATCACCCGCATATCGCCGTGGTAGTCGATGGTGAGCGTGTCCTCGACATTCTTGCCGGTCGCCTCGCGCCGCTCGATGCGCAGAGGCGCGGATTCGGCCGGCAGCTTGCCGATGGGCGCCGGAAACTCGAGGCCGACCCCCTTGAGGTTCGATTCGACGACCCAGCTCGAGACACCGGCACGCGACTGGGCGGCGAGCGTCCACTCGGTGGTGCCCGAGACGCGGTGAAACATCGGGAGATCGAATTCGCCCTTGAGCGCGGCGACGTTCACCGCCCCGCCGGCATTCACGCGCACGGCGCCGTCCTGCGCGACGACCGCGATCTTCGTCGGGCCGCCGAACACCTCGGCCGCGAGTTCGCGCGAGCGCATGCCGCTCTCCGCAAAATCGAGGTGCCCGTTCACTTGCGTGAGGAGCGGCATCGCGGGAAGACGCAACGTGTTGGCCAGGAACTGGTAGTCGCCTGCGACCCTCGCGGCATCGGGATTGCCGAGCGGAAGCATGAGCTTGAGGGACAGCTTGCCGTTGCCGGTGGCCTGCGCACTCTCGGTGAAGTGATCGGTCCATCCTCCCACCGGGCTCGTGTTCACGAAACGCAGAAAGTCGCTGGTCGCCCCCGTCGCCTCGCCCTGCACCGTGAGCGCCGGGAAGTTCGCGCCGAGGTTGGGAATGTCCGCCTTCACGGGGCCGACCTGAACCCCGGCGACACGCGCCGCGCGCGCGTTGACGACCATGCCCGGTCCCTCGAACCGCACGTCGCCGTCGATGTCGGTGATCGCGGGCCACCCCGGGGCATAGTCGAGCGTGACGTCGTTGACCTTGAAGGTGAGCAGGAACTGGCCTGCCTTGGCGTCGGTGAAGGGAAAATCCGAGAGATCTCCGGACAACAGCATGCGGACGTCGGACGCGATGCCCTGGCGAATCGCCGTGCGCAGCCAGTCGCGCACCGTGTTGTTGAGGGTGAGCGGAAGGTAACGGTAGAGGTTCTGCGCGTTGCCGCGGACGAGCTGCGCGCGAAGATCGAGGGAACCCGGGCCCTGCTCGCGCGCCTGCCAGCTCCCGCTCGCCGTGCCCGACGTATGCGGCGTCGCGAAGCGCACGTCGTCGATGGCGATGCGCAGCCGGCCCTGCTCGCGCGTCCATCCGACGCGGCCCGACGCCGTCGTGAACACGAGCTCGTCGCTGAAGACGCGCGGCAGCACGACGCGCATGTCGCGGCTGTCGAGCTTCAACTCGCCGCGCGCCTCGTCGAAGGTAAAGTTGCCAGAGACGCTGGCCGCGCCCGGCAGTCCCGCGCTCGCGGCGATGCCGAAGCGCGAGAACGCGCCGCTTGCCGAGAAACGGGTGGGCGCTTCGGGAGGCCCGGACCACGCGAACTTGCCGTCGCTCACGCTTCCGCGGAGCGCGAGTACCGCGAGGTCGCGCCTCCAGCGCTGGGGAAAGGGCAGGTGCACGCCGAGGGTCGACAGCGGCGCCACGTCGAGCTTGTCGAATTCGAGGCTGCCGCCCGTGATCGATCCGTCGGCCGCCTCGTTCATGGTCACCGTGAACGCAACCGGGGACAGCTCCTGCCCCGCCCGCGTCTTGAAGCTCAAGTCGCGGCCTCCGAGGACCAGCTTCGCCTCGTCGCGCTGCCAGGTGAGATGTCCGCGCACGAAGACGAGATCGAGCACGGGCAGGTCGGGTCCGATGCGCATGCGGGCATCGGTGAGCTCCAGATCCGCCACCACGTTGGTGAGGCGTCCGCCACCCACGTCGAACCAGACGCGCACGGCGCCATCGCCGGACTCCACCGGCCGCAACACGGGAAGCCACTCGCGCCACTGGGCGACATCGGCGTAATCGAGACGCACGTAGAAGCGGCCGCGCATGTCGCGCAGCTCGCGCAACGATGCCGCGTTGACCTCCCCGCGCAGCTCGATCGGCGCCGCGAGCATCGCCGGAGGCGAGCCCGTGAGACCGAAGCGCACGCGCCCGAACGACTGCTCGAGACGGAACGTGACGTTGTCGAGCACGAGCTGCGGCGCGTCGCGCAGCTCGTCGTTCCACATGACGAGCGCCTCGCGCACGACGATCTCGCGCTGGTTCAGAAGCCAGTCCGTCACCTGCGAGTCGTCGCGCTGCGTTCCGGTGTCGATCTCGAAGCCCGCGACGTGGAAGCGGCCCTCCTTGTCGCGCCGCAGGGACAGCTGCGGGCGCTCGATCGCGAGCTCGCGCAGACGGAGCTTCATCGCCGCGAGCGACGTCCAGGCGACGGTCAGGTCGACCTGCGGCAGCAGCAGCACGGGCGCGGCGTCCGGACGCGTGCGCTCGCGAACCGCGACCCCTCGGATGGTCAGGCGTGGATTCCAGCCGTCCCATCCGCCGGCGATACCCTCGATGGACACGGGCTGCCCGAGCTCGCTCGTGAGCGCCGCGGCAATGCGGTCGCGATGATCGTCGAGGGAGGGGAAGACGACGTATCGGACGGCCAGCAGCAGCGCGAGGAACAGCACCACGGCCGTGACGATGACGGTGCCGGTGATACGCAGCAGTCTTACGGCGAGCTGTGGTGCCAAGTCGGGCCTCGGGAGGCCGCATCGGCATAATGTCGAAAGCCTCCGCGCCGGATTCTAGCCCACGGAGCCGTCCTTCACGCCCCTTACGCACCCTCCCGGCCCCCCGCAGCCCAATGGACCTCACGCAAGCCCTTGCCTACAGCCGCTACGCGACCCGCGCCTTCACGGCCGACCCGGGTCTTGCCGAGGAGGTCGTGCGCACCATCGACGCGCCGTTCGCCTGGCCGGAGACCCATGCCTTCGCGGGCGACGACGAGGCGGCGCTCGCCGTGCGACTGCGCCGCCTGCGCACGCGCCTCTTCGTCCACACCATGCTGCGCGACCTCACGGACCGCGCGCCGCTGACAGAGGTGTGCCGCGCGATGACGCGGCTTGCCGACCTCGCGATTCGCGAGACCCTGCGCGTGCACGCCGCGGCACTCGATGCCGTGCACGGCGCGCCCATCGGGGACGAAAGCGGGCGGCCGCAGTCGCTCATCGTGATCGGGATGGGCAAGCTCGGCGGTCACGAGCTCAACGTCTCCTCCGACATCGACCTCGTGTTCGTGTACCCCGAGGAAGGCGAGACCGCGGGCCCGCGCACGATCTCCAACCGCGAATACTTCGATCGCCTCGGCCGCCGCCTCGTCACCAACCTCAACGACGCCACGCCCGACGGCTACGTGTTCCGGGTGGACATGCGGCTGCGCCCCTACAGCGAGAGCCGCGCGCTCACCACGTCGTTCGCGGGCCTCGAGCACTACCTCCTCTCGCAGGGCCGCGCATGGGAGCGCTACGCGTGGCTCAAGGCGCGCCCGATCACCGGCGAGCGCCACGGCGAGCTCATGGCGCTCGTCACGCCGTTCGTGTTCCGCAAGTACCTGGACTACGACGCCTACGAGGGGCTGCGCGACATCCACCGCCAGATCCGCGAGCAGGGGGCGAGGCGCGACGCGCTGGCCAACGTGAAGATCGGCGAAGGCGGCATCCGCGAGATCGAGTTCATCGCGCAGGCGCTGCAGATCGTGCGCGGGGGACGCGAGCCCGAGCTCCGCGTCCGTGGCACGCTGCCGGCGCTGGCGATCCTGGAGGAGCGCGAGCTCATGCCCGCGTCCTCCGTGGACTCGCTGCGCGAGGCATACCAGTTCCTGCGCAACGTCGAGCATCGCCTGCAATATCGCGACGACGCGCAGACGCACGACCTTCCAGAGGATGCGGGGGAGCACGCCGCCCTCGCCGCCGCGATGAACCTCGACGTGGCGGAGTTCGACCGCGCGCTCGCCACGCACCGCGGCGTCGTCACGTTCACGTTCGCCCAGACCTTCGGCGACACGGGGCCTGCGGGCGACGATGCGCGGCTGCGCTTCGCCACGGTGTGGGATGCGCCCGAAGCGGGCGAGGACAACCTCGCGCGCTTGCGCGACGCGGGCTACGACGATCCTGCTGCGGTGATCGCCATCCTCGCCCGCGTGCGCGGCTCCGGCCGCTATCGCGAGCTGCCCGCGACCTCGCAGCAGCGCTTCGACATGCTGATGCCGCGCATCCTTGCAGCCGCGGCCGCCAATCCCGGACTGACGGGCGCGCTCGCGGTGTTCGAGCGTCTCGTCGCGCTGCTCGAGTCGGTCGCGCGGCGCAGCGCGTACCTCGCGCTCGTGATCGAGCATCCGCCGCTCCTGCCGCGGCTTGCCAACCTGATGGGCGCGTCCGCGTGGGCCGCCGACTACCTCACGCGCCATCCGATCCTGCTCGACGAGCTGCTCGACGCACGCGCCCTGATGGCCGAGCCCGACTGGGGACAGTGGCGCGGCGAGCTCGCGCGCCTGCTCGCCGAGAAGCCCGACGACGCCGAGCACCAGATGGACGTGCTGCGCCATTTCCGGCATGCGCAGACGTTCCGGCTCCTGGCGCAGGACCTTTCGGGGCGGCTCACCGTCGAGCGCCTCGCCGACCACCTGTCTGCGCTTGCCGACGTAGTGCTCGAGGGCGCGCTGGCCGCGTGCTGGCGCACCTTCGCGGGGGCCGATGCCGCGCCTCCCCGATTCTCGATCGTGGGCTACGGCAAGCTCGGCGGCAAGGAGCTGGGCTACGCGTCGGACCTCGACCTCGTGTTCCTGTTCGACGTCCCCGAGGACGATCCCGATCCCGACGCCCGCGAGCATGCGTACACGCGTCTCGCGCAACGCCTCAACACGTGGCTCACCAGCACGACCGCGGCGGGACCGCTGTACGACACCGACCTGCGATTGCGTCCCGACGGCGCGAAAGGGCTTCTCGCGTCGAGCCTGCGCGGGTTCGTGCGCTACCAGCGCGAGCACGCCTGGGTATGGGAGCACCAGGCGCTCACGCGCGCGCGCTACGTCGCGGGCGACGCGGAGGTCGGGCAGGCATTCGAGGCCGCGCGCTTCGCGATCCTCACCATGGCGCGAGATTCCGCGAAGCTGCGCGAGGAGGTCGTTGCGATGCGCCGCAAGATGCATGCGGGCCATCCCAACCCGACCGCCCTGTTCGACCTCAAGCACGACGCGGGCGGCATGGTCGACATCGAGTTCACCGTCCAGTGCCTCGTGCTGGGACACGCGCATCGTCACGAGTCCCTCACGCGCAACCTCGGCAACATCGCGCTCCTGCACATGGCGGGCGAGCTCGCGCTCGTGCCGGCCGCGCTCGCGCGCGAGGTCGCCGATGCCTACCGCGATTACCGCGCCCTGCAGCACAAGGTGCGCCTGACCGGCGCACCGCACGCACGCGTCGATCCGGAGCCGCACGCCGGCCGGCGCGCGGCGGTCGACGCCTTGTGGACGCACGTCTTCGGAGAGCCATGGAACGCAACGACACAACGATGATCCGGACCTTCGCTGTACTCACAACGCTCGCACTCGCCGCCTGCGCTTCCTCCGCCGATCCCTCGCCCGCCACCCTTCGTGCGGAGCGCATCGCGTCGTGGGAAAAGCTCTGCGAGGGCCGCGGGTTCACGCGCGGAACGTCCGACTTCCGCGACTGCGTCCTCGGCTACGACAAGCGAGCCTACGACCCGCCGCCCGTCAGGTAGCGCCGTCGGCGATGTCGAAGCGGGCCCGGGACATCTCCTGGGCGGCGAGCCGTCGCATGATCGCGCGCCAGGCGTCTTCCCCGGCCTGCCCTTCCGCCTCGAACACCGCCGCGAACTGCGCGCGCTGCAGCGCCGCGAGGCGTCCTTCGAGCTTGCGGCCTTCGGGGGTGAGCGAAAGATGCTTGACGCGCGCATCCTCGGCAGATCGCGTGTACATGATGAGCTTCTGCGCGTAGAGATCGCGCAACGGCCCGGACAGCGCCTGCTTGCTCACGCCGAGCGTGCGCAGGACGTCGCTCACCGACGGCTTCGGCAATCTCGCCACGAAGTGCAGGATGCGATGGTGCACGCGGGAGAGACCGCGCGCCGCCAGCAGCGCGTCCGGCCTCGCGGTCATCGCACGATAGGCAAAGTGGGTGAGCTCGACCGCCGCGTCGAGGGCGCGGCGGCGCGTGTCGTCTGTCATGGCGTTGACATCGTCGGGGCGTGGCGGCAGAATGTCCAGATAGGTCAATGTACTTGACCTAATTGCCCCCGATTTTGCCGCCCCGGCGCCGGCGATGCAAGCCGCGCCGGCAAGGCACGACGGGGACGCGATAAAATCAAGGGATTGAGACACAACGCGCGAACACCGCGCACAGCGAGGAGCGAAGTCATGTCGATGGCCGACCGCGACGGGTGGATCTGGTACGACGGCAAGATGGTGCCGTGGCGAGATGCGACCACCCACGTCCTGACCCACACGCTGCACTACGGCATGGGGGTCTTCGAGGGCGTCCGCTGCTACAAGACGGTCGACGGCCCCGCCATCTTCCGCCTGCGCGACCACACCAGCCGGCTGTTCAATTCCGCGCACATCTACGGCATGAAGATCCCGTTCAGCAAGGACCAGATCGACGCCGCGCAGATCGAGTGCGTGCAGCGCAACAACCTCGAGTCCTGCTACATCCGGCCCATCGCCTTCTACGGCTCGCACGCGATGGGCGTGGCCGCCAAGTCCAACCCGGTCCTGGT
>CAZIZD010000133.1:8795-10694 GCA_964543615.1 uncultured Alcaligenaceae bacterium
GGCGATCGGTGTCTGGCCGTGGGGTGCTTACCTGGGCGCCGAGGCCATCGAGCGCGGCATCAGGGTCAAGACGTCCTCGTACACGCACCACCACCCGAACATCACGATGTGCAACGCCAAGGCCGTCGGCAACTACACGGTGTCGATCCTGGCCAACCAGGAAGCCCTGCACGACGGCTACGAGGAAGCGATGCTGCTCGACCCGCAGGGCTTCGTGTGCCAGGGTTCGGGCGAGAACGTGTTCATCGTGCGCAACGGCGTCCTCGCCACACCCGACCTCGGCAGCGGCGCGCTCAACGGCATCACGCGCGACTGCATCATGACGTTCGCCCGCGAGCTCGGCATTCCCGTGCAGGAGCGGCGCATCACGCGCGACGAGGTCTATATCGCCGACGAGGCGTTCTTCACGGGCACGGCGGCGGAGGTCACGCCCATCCGCGAGCTCGACAATCGCACGATCGGCAGCGGCGCGCGCGGACCCATGACCGCGCGCCTGCAGGCCTTGTTCTTCGAGGCGGTGAACGGGCGCGTGGCCGACAAGAAGCACTGGCTGACCAAGGTTCCGCGCTGAAAGGCCGCGATGAGCGAAGCCGCCAAGACCCCGCCGGTGGTCGTCACCGCCAAAGACCTTCCGGCCTTCTGTCCCAATCCGGCGATGCCGCTGTGGTCGTCCCATCCGCGGGTCTTCCTGGACATCGAGGACGCGGGCGAAGCGAAGTGCCCCTATTGCGGCACGACCTACGTGCTCCGGGGCGGGCCTGCGCCGGGCGGGCACTGACACAAACGCCCGGGGGGCGCGGCAGGCACCCCGCCCGTCCGCCGTACGCGCAATGGCTTCGGGTGCCGCCCGCGCCCCCTCGCTTTTGCTTGTATCCTCGCGGGATGAGTCACAGAGCACTGCAGGCCGCGTGGAACGCATCCTGATCGTCGCGCCCAGCTGGGTCGGCGACGCGATCCTCTCGGAGCCGCTGGTCGCGCTGGTGCGCGATCCCTACGAGGACCCGGTGGTCGACGTCCTGGTGCCACCGTGGTGCGCGCCCGTGTACGCGCGCATGCGCGGCATCCGGCGCATCGTCGAGACGCCCTTCCTCCATGGCAAGCTCGACATCGCCGGACGCAAGCGCCTCGCGCAGGAGCTTCGCGGCGAAGGCTATACGCATGCGTTCGTGCTGCCCAATTCGTGGAAGTCCGCGGTGGTGCCCTTCCTCGCGCGCATCCCCAAGCGCGTGGGCTACACCGGCGAGGCGCGCTGGGGCTTGCTCACCGACGCGCGCAGCCTCGACAAGAAGGCCATGCCCCGCCTCGTCGACCGCTTCGCGGCGCTCGCGATGCCGCGTGGTGCGCTGGTGCCGATGCCGCCCTCGCCCGTGCTCGTTCCCAACGTGAGGAACCGCGCGGATGCGATGCGCGCCCTCCGCTTGAAGACCGACAAGCCGGTCGTGATCCTGTGTCCGGGCGCGGAGTACGGACCCGCCAAGCGCTGGCCGCCCAACCAGTTCGCGGAACTTGCGGCGATGTTCCTGAACGACGGCCTGCAGGTCTGGATCGTGGGCTCTCCCAACGACCGCATGGCCGCCGACGCGGTGCTGAACTCGCTCGGCGAGAACCTGCACAAGGTGCGCGACCTCACGGGACGCACCGATCTCGGCACCGCCATCGACATACTGTCGTCGGCTTCGCTCGTGGTGTCCAACGACTCCGGCCTCATGCATGCGGCGGCCGCGGTGGGCGTCCCGCTCGTCGCCTTGTTCGGATCGTCGTCGCCGAGCTACACGCCTCCGCTGTCGTCCTCCGCGCAGATCGCGAAGATAGACATCGCGTGCAGTCCCTGCTTCAAGCGCGAGTGCCCGCTCGGCCACTTCAAGTGCATGCGTGAGTTGAAGCCGCCCATCGTCTACA
>CAZIZD010000134.1:0-4603 GCA_964543615.1 uncultured Alcaligenaceae bacterium
GCTCGTCCTCGACGACGTCGAACGGCTCTTCGCCGCGAATGCGCTCGTTGTCGACGGCTGCCGGCTGGCAGTGCGCGAGGGCGGCAGTTCGGTCTCGCTGGTGTCGCGACCAGTCCTGTTCGTCCTGGCGCGCGTGCTCGCAGAAGCGTGGCCGGGCGACGTGACGCGTGAAGCGCTGGTCGCGCGCGCGTTCCGCGGCAAGATCGCCGACGAGTCGTACCGCGCGCGGTTGCGTGTCGAAGTCGGCCGTCTGCGCGCCGCGCTCCGGCCGCTCGCGGGCGTCAGCGCAACGAAGGCAGGCTTCGTGCTCGTGCCGCGTCGCGTGCGCGCAGTAGCCGTGCTCGCGCGCCCGATCGAGGAGCAGTACGCGGCCGTGCTCGCGCTGCTCGCCGACGGTGAGTCGTGGGCGACGTCCGCGCTTGCGCTCGCCCTCGGATCCAGCCAGCGCAACGTGCAGCGTGCACTCGATACGCTTGCGACAGAAGGCAAGGTGCAGCCGGTCGGACGGGGTCGCGCGCGCCGCTGGATGACACCGCCCATGCCGGGATTCGCGACGGCATTGTTACTCCCCGCGTCGCTGCCCGGCGATTAACATGGGCACCATGAAAGCTGACATCCTGCGCGAATACGGACCCTTCGAAGACATCGACAAGGTGAATGGCGTTACCTGCGACGGCGAGCGCGTCTGGTTCGCGGCCGGCGACAGGATCGTCGCCCTCGATCCTGCGAGCGGGGCCATCGTGCGCACGCTCGATGTTGCCGGCCACGCCGGAACCGCGTTCGACGGCAAGCATCTCTACCAGCTTGCCGAGAGCCGGATCCAGAAGGTCGATCCCGCTACGGGACGCGTGCTCGCGACGATTCCCGCGCCGGGCAATGGCGGTGACTCCGGCCTCGCGTGGGCGGAAGGGTCGCTCTGGGTGGGCCAGTATCGCGAGCGCAAGATCCACGAGATCGATCCTTCGACTGGCGCGATCCTGCGCACGATCGATTCCCCCCGATTCGTCACGGGCGTGACGTGGGCCGACGGCGAGTTGTGGCACGGCACGTGGGAAGCCGAGGAAGCCGCGCTGTTCCGCGTCGACCCGGCCACCGGCGACGTGATGGAGACATTGGAGATGCCGCACGGCGTCGGTATATCCGGCGTCGAGTTCGACGGCAAGGACCGGTTCTATTGCGGCGGCGGAACCAGCGGCAAGGTCAGGGTGGTCCGCAAACCCTGACGCAGGCCACACTCGGTATCCGTCGATGAAGGAGTCGCTCGTCGCGGCGAGGCGCCTGCCGGCTGCTCACGTTCCGCAGAACGTCTGGTAGCCGGCAGTGACCTCGGGCGGGGCGGGCTCCGCGAACGGGGCGAGCGCGTCGTTCTCCAGGAATGGCGTGCGCACCGCGGCGAGCAGGCGCTCGAACGGAGCGAGATCGCCGTGGTCGGATGCGGCCGCGAGCGCTTCCTCCACGCGGTGGTTGCGGGCGATGACGAAAGGGTTGACCGCGCGCATCGATGCGGCGCGCTCGTCTCCCGTGACCTCGCCTTCGATCGCGCATCGCGCGCGCCAGCGGGCGAGCCACGCATGGAGACCGGCGTCGTCGGCGAAGAGCCCCGCAAGCGGCGCCTGGTTGCCTTCCGCGGCGCTGGCGAGGTGGCGCCAGGCCAGCGTGAAGTCGACCTTGTGCGCATGGAGCAGCGCGAGGAAGTCGTTGGCCAACGCGGCATCGTCCGGCTTTTCGCGCAGGAGGCCGAGCTTTGCCCGTTGCCCGCGATGCAACGCCGCCTCGAATGCGGGTGCAAACGAACCCAGGGCCTCGGTCGCGGCCGCGATCGCATCGCCTTCGCTGTCCGAGATGAGCGGCAGGAGCGTCTCGGCGAAGCGCGCGAGATTCCACGCGGCAATCGCCGGCTGGTTGCCGAAAGCGTAGCGGCCACGCTCGTCGATCGAGCTGAACACCGCCGCCGGGTCGTACGCTTCCATGAAGGCGCACGGTCCGTAGTCGATGGTCTCGCCCGAGATCGTCATGTTGTCGGTGTTCATCACGCCGTGGATGAATCCCACGTTCATCCATTGCGCGATGAGCGCAGCCTGCCTTGCGATTACGTTGCGCAGGAGCCCGAGGAAGGGCGCCGGAGCGTCGCGCAGCGCAGGATCGTGGCGGGCGATGGTGTAGAGCGCGAGCTTGCGCAGGCTGTCCACGTCGCCGCGCGCCGCGTAGAACTGGAAGGTGCCCACTCGCAGGTGGCTCGAGGCCACGCGCGTGAGCACCGCTCCGGGCAGCACGCGATCGCGCAAGACATCCTCGCCGGTCGCGACCACTGCGAGCGCGCGCGTCGTGGGAATGCGAAGCGCGTGCATCGATTCGCTCACGATCGCTTCACGCAGCATCGGTCCCACCGCGGCCTTGCCGTCGCCACCGCGGGCGAAGACCGTGCGGCCCGACCCCTTGAATGCGATGTCCCGCCGCTGCCCGTCGCGTCCGATCACCTCGCCCAGGAGGAGCGCGCGCCCGTCGCCAAGCTGCGGCGAGAAGCCGCCGAACTGGTGACCCGCGTAGGCCTGCGCGATCGGCTCGGCGCCCGCGGGGAGAGTGTTGCCGGAAAACAGCGCGGCCCTGGCCGCATCGTCGAGGCCATCGAGTGCGAGTCCGAGCTCGCGCGCTACCGGGTCGTTGAGGAACAGGAGGCGCGGCGCGCGTACTTCGTTGGGACGCCGGGCCACATAAAACCCGGGGAGCTCGCGCGCGAACGAGTTGTCGAACGGAAATACGATTCCGGGTAGCGCCGTCGTCGTTTCGGCAGCAGCGGTGGCGGGGTCGGTCATCGTGCCATTCTAGCCTCCCGGCCACCTTGCACGGACCTACGCAAACGTGCCTTAATAGCGTGATTCATAACGAGGAAGCGACGGCATGTCCCTACGCTACGAAGACATCGACCCGGATGTGCGTTTCATCACCCTTTCGGGACGGCTCGACACCGTGGGCAGCGAGGAGATCGCGGGCGAACTGGCATCGCTTGCGGAGTCCGCCCACCGGGGCGTCGTGGTCGATCTTTCGCAAGTGACCTTCCTGTCGTCGATGGGAATACGCGCGCTGATCGCCGCGGCCAAGGCGCGGCAGGCGAAGGCTAGCGGCCGCGTGGTGCTGCTGGTCGACGGCAGCGACGTCGTGGTGCGCACGCTCGAAGCCACCGGCGTGGGCGACCTCATCCCGGTCTTCGACAACGAGGACGACGCCGAGAAGGCAGCGGTCGCCTAAAGCGGGTCTGCGATGCAGGGTCCTCTGCACGCGCCGTGCGCGCAGATCACGATCCGCGCTGAGACGCGCGAGACGCGCAACGCGTCCGCGTGGCTCGAGGACGCCGCGCTCGGTCAAGGCGTGCCGTTCGAGCACCTGTCGCGACTGGATCATTGCCTCGACGAGGCGCTTGCCAACGTCATCAATCACGGCCTGCGCGGGATCGCCGGCGCGTCGATCCTGCTTCAGCTTGCGGTCCGGCGCGGGGCCGACGTGTGCTGCGCCGAGCTCGCGATCGTGGACGAGGGCGTCGCGTTCGACAGCGCCAGCTCCCCCGGCGCGCCCGCGGCGCGCCCCGCGAGCCTGGCCGAGGCCAACGTGGGCGGCCTGGGCCTCGCGATGATGAAGAGCTTCTCCGACGAGCTTCACTACCACCGCGCCGACGGGCGCAACCATCTCACCATCCGCGTGACCTGGACCGAGTCGTCATGACGCCGGTGACCGTCGCGGCCTGTCCCGACGTCGACGTTGCGTCGATCGCGATCTTCCGCGGCATCGATCCCCGCCTCGTGGGCGACGCCCTGCGCGACTGTCCGGTGCGCGACCTGGCGGCCGGCACCATCCTCATGGAGCCGGGCCAGCACAACGAGACCGTCCACTTCCTCCTGTCGGGCCAGCTCGCGGCGCACCTCGACGATCCGGACTCGCCCGACCGCGGCATCCCCATCCTCGAGGGGGAGAGCGTGGGGGAGCTGTCGATCATCGACGGCAAGCCGGTGTCGGCGTACATCGTGGCGGTGACCGACGCGCGCGTGCTCGACGTCGCGGGCGACGTCTTCTGGAGCCGCATCGCGCCGATTCCGGGCGTCATGCGCAATCTCATCAACGCGCTCACGGTGCGCATGCGCCGCAGCAACGAGGCGATCCTCGAAGCCCAGCGCAAGGCTCTCCACCTCGAGCACTTGCGTCGAGAGCTCCTTGTCGCGCGCCAGCTGCAAGCGAACATGATTCCCGATCCGGGCCGCCTGTTCCCCGAGTGCGCCGACGTCGAGGTCGCGGGCATGATGACGCCCGCCTCCGAAGTAGGCGGCGATTTCTTCGACGCGTTCTTCGTCGACGACCGTACGCTGTTCGTCTGTGTCGGTGACGTTTCCGGCCACGGCATTCCCGCGGCACTCTTCATGGCGCGCACGATGGGCCTCATCCGGGTCGCGGCCACCGGAATCCGCAGCCCCGATCGCATCCTCGAGCGCCTCAACGAGCAGCTCTGCGCGGGCAACGACGCCAACATCTTCGTGACTCTGTTCTGCGGCTTCCTCGAAGTGCCCTCCGGCAGGCTCGTGTACGCGAACGCCGGCCATTGCGCGCCGGTCGTGGC
>CAZIZD010000134.1:4613-10664 GCA_964543615.1 uncultured Alcaligenaceae bacterium
TGCATGGGCGCTTCCGTTGCCGAAGGGACCGCTCGCGGGCGTCATCGCGGGCGCGCGCTACGAATCGAAGGAGTGCGAGCTCGATCGCGGCGCGACCCTCGTGTGCTTCACCGATGGCGTGACCGAGGCGTACTCCGCCGCAGGCGCCGAGTTCTCGGCGGAGCGTCTGCGCGACGTGGCGGCCACCCACAGCGCGGAACCCGTCGAGGCGCTCCTCGGCGCCGTGCAGAGCGAGCTCTCGACGTTCCTCGGCGATCGCGCGCCGGAGGACGATTGCACGCTGCTCGCGGTGCGGCGGCCCGCCAGCCAAACCCGCGCGCCGGATCGTCCGCGGTCGAGCGCCGTGTGAGGCGGCTCTACGACATTGGCGGATTCCGCCTCGACGCGGAATCGCGCGTGCTCACGTACGGTGGCGTACCGGTGGCGGTCGGCCCGCGCGCGGTCGCGGTGCTTGCGGTCCTGGCGGGGCGCCCCAACGAGGCCGTCGCCAAGCGCGAGATCATGGATGCGGTGTGGCCGGGGCTCGTCGTGGCAGAGGCCAATCTCGCGGTGCAGATCTCGGCACTGCGCCGCGCGCTCGCGCGCGTCGCGGGGGGCGAGGCCTGGATCGAGACGCTCGCACGGCGCGGCTATCGCTTTGCCGGGCCGGTCGCGCTAGTGGGGGGCGGTGAGCCTCCTACGAGAGGTTCGCCTTGAAGAACGCGAGCGTGCGCTGCCACGCGAGCTTGGCTGCAGCCTCGTCGTAGCGCGGTGTCGAGTCGTTGTGAAATCCGTGCTGCGTGTTGGGATACATGAACATCTCGTACTTGATGCCGTTGGCCTTGAGCGCCGACTCGTACGCGGGCCAGCCCGCGTTGATGCGATCGTCGTTGGACGCGTAGTGGATGAGCAGCGGCGCCTTGATCTTCGCGGTGGCTTCCGCGCTCGGCTGGCCGCCGTAGAAGGGAACCGCAGCCTTGAGGTCGGGAAAGCGCGTCGCGAACATGTTCACGGTGGTTCCGCCGAAGCAGAAGCCCACCGCGCCGATCTTGCCGTTGACGTCGGGCCGGCTCTGCACGTAGTCGACGGCGGCAGCGAGGTCCTCGGTGCGCTTGGCGGCGTCGAGCTGGCCGAACATCTGCGCCGCCTTCTCCTCGTTGCCGGGATAGCCGCCAAGCGGCGTCAGCGCATCGGGCGCGAACGCGACGTAGCCTTCCGTCGCGAGACGCCGCGTCACGTCCTCGATGTAGGGATTGAGGCCCCGGTTCTCGTGGATCACCACGATGGCGGGCAGCTTGCCGGTCGCGCTGGCCGGCCGCGCGAGGTAGCCCTTCATCGTGCCGCTGCCCTGCGGTGAGGGATAGGTCACGTACTCGGTCTTGATGCGCGCATCGTCCTTGGCCACCTGCTGCGCCCACGCGTAGTTGGGCCGCAGGGCCTCCAGCATCGCGACGGCGGTGAATCCGCCCACGGCGTACTTGCTCGCGTCGTCGATGAACTGGCGGCGGGTGATGCGGCCATGCACGTAGCCGTCGAATATCTCGAGCACCTCTGGCGGAAAGTCGCTTGCCTTCATCCGTTGCATGTAATCGCATCCTCGCGCAGTGAGTTCGGAGCCGGCATCCTAGCGCGGCTTCCGAGCCCGGGCCAACCCGGCGCTTCGCTAACAGCCCGGGCCGGGCTAAACTTCCCGTTTCCCCCAAACCGACACCCGAAGGCCACGTCATGCCGATCTCCATGTTCCAGGTGAGCGTCCCGCGCTTCATCCACACCCTCGAAAGCCTGCGCAACGTCCTCGACCGCGCGATCGCGTACGAAGCGGACCGCAAGCTCGATCCCTCGGTCCTGCCCACGGCGCGTCTCTTCCCCGACATGCTGCCGCTGACCTCGCAAGTGCAGATTGCCTGCGATTCGGCGAAGGGGGCGGCGTGCCGCCTCGCGGGCGTGCCCATTCCCGCGTTCGAGGACAGCGAGAAGACCCTCGCCGACCTGAAGGCGCGCGTCGACAAGACGATCGATCTCCTGAAGACCTTCAATGCCGAGCAGATCGACGGCACCGAGGACAAGGAGCTGATCGTCAAGGTCGGCGGCAAGGACAGACCGTTCCGCGGCCAGCAGTTCCTGCTGGGCCGCGCGATTCCGAACTTCTACTTCCACGTGACGACCGCCTACGGCATCCTGCGTCACAACGGGGTGGAGATCGGCAAGCGCGACTACCTCGGGCCGGCTTGACGCGCGAAACCCGGCAGGCGGGACCCGCTAGCTCGCGGCGCGGGTCGCGATGCTTTAGCATTAGGAGCTTGTCGTAACCCCTCCACGGAGTCGCGCAAGCTTGCAGCCCGCGTCGTATTGTTGATGGCCGCATCGGCCCGCGGGTCGCGCGCGTGGATCATCGCCGCCGTCATGGCGTCGATGGCCGTGATCGCCATCGAAGCGACGGTCGTCTCGACAGCGATGCCCTTCGTCGTCGCCCAGTTGGGCGGCATGGACATCTACAGCTGGTCGTTTGCGGTCTACCTGCTCGCACAGACCACCACGCCGGTGCTCTTCGGCAAGCTCGCCGACACCTACGGGCGCAAGCCCGTCGTGTATGCGGGCTTCGCAGTGTTTCTCCTGGGCTCGCTGCTCGCCGGGCTTGCCTGGTCGATGCCGTCGCTGATCGCGTTCCGGCTGGTGCAGGGCGTGGGCGCGGGTGCCGTGCAGCCCATCGCGATGACGGTGGTCGCCGATCTCTATCCCCCGCGCGAGCGCGGCAAGGTGCAGGGCTATCTTGCGAGCGTTTGGGCGGTCGCCGCGGTGACCGGCCCGCTGGCCGGCGCCGCGATCGTCGAGCACCTGTCGTGGCCGTGGATCTTCTGGGTCGTGGTTCCCTTTGCCCTCTTTGCCGTCATCGTGTTCGCCACCAGGCTCGATGACCACGTCGAGCATGCATCACCCTCGATCGATTACCTCGGCGCGCTGCTCTTCACCGTCTCGGTCGGCTCGCTCATGTTCGCGCTGAGCTCGGTCGGCACCACGTACGAGCGATTCGCGCTCGAAGCGTCTCTCTTGTTCGTCGTGGCGGGGCTCTTGTTCCTGCGTCACGAGAAGACTGCGCGGGATCCCATCGTCTCGTTCGAGCTGTGGCTGCATCGCGCGATCGCCCCGTCGATCGGTGTGTCGATGCTCGGAAGCCTCGCCCTCATGGGACTCACGGCCTTTCTGCCGATGTACGTGCAGACGGTGCTGCATCGCTCGCCGCTCGTGGCTGGCCTCACCATGACCGCGATGCTCATGGGGTGGCCGATCGGCGCGACCACAGCGGCGCACACGTTCCAGCGCTTCGGCCTGCGCAACGTGCTGTTGCTCGGCGCGGCGTTGCAGCCCATCGGCGCGGCGTGCTTCCTGTTCCTCGATCCGCAGTCGCCTGCGCTGCTCGCGGCCGTGGGCTCCGGCATCATGGGGCTCGGCATGGGGCTTCTCAACACGTGCGCGCTCGTGCTGATCCAGGAGGCCGCACCCCGCGGGCAGCGCGGCGCGGCCACGGCCTCGAACATCTTCGCGCGCAATCTCGGCAGCGCGTTCGGCGCAACCGTCTTCGGGGTCGTGGTGAACCTGGGCCTCGCGGGCAGCGGTCTCGTCGGCAAGCGCGTCACCGCCGAGGACTTGAAGCGCCTGCTCGAGGCCCCGCGCGGAACGCTCGGCCTCGACGACGCCGCGCTCGTGACTACCCTGCACGGCGCGCTGCACACGATGTTCATCGCGATGTTCGTCGTGACGCTGCTGATGCTGTGCGTCGCCATGCTCGTGCCCGACGTGCTGTTCAGCCGCAAGCGCGAGTCCGTGGAAATCGCGAACGACTAGAGTCCTAGCTTCCGCAGCCGCCGCCGCCGCAGCCGCTGCCGCCATCCCCGCTGCTGCCGCCGCCTCCGCTTTCACCGCCGCCGCCGCTCACGCCCGCACCGTCGCCCGACGAGCCGAACCCGTCGGTCGAGCCGTCGACCGAGCTGCTGCTGAAGTCGCCGCCGCAATGGACGGTCGATCCGTCCCCTTTGTCGTCCACGCGGCGAACTCCCTCGCAATCCGGCACGTAGACGAAGCCGCCGGCGATGGCGAGCTTGGCATCGATGGCGAACAGAAGCGGCAGGCGCGAGGGCCTGCGAGGGTTGATGTTGTCCTCGATGCAGCAGTGCCACCAGACGCGGCGCAACCCCTCGTTGTCGCGCTTGTTGCCTCCGAGCGCGACCGCAGGCGTGTGATGCAGGAAGCCGCCGAATGCGCGCGCGCAGAACGCCTGGTAGTTGCGCGTGTAGAGGATGAACTCGTGCCAGAGATCGTCGGCGACCTGCGACGGCATGGACACGAACTTGCGCCCGCTCTGCTGGTAGGCGAGGAAGAACTGGCGCAGCGCGTGCGAGACCAGCTGGCAATCCTTGAGGGTGAGCGAGGGCCGCTTCTGGCGGAGCTTGTCGAAGAGGCCGTACGGCAGCTCGAACGTGCGGATGTAGGCGGCCCGCCGCAGCTGGACGACGTGGCGCCAGACGCCCGCCAGCAGCAGAAGCAGCATGACCGTCACGGCGATCCAGAAGAACGTCATGCGCGCCCCGCGAGAAGACCTTGGGCGGAAGTGTAGCGAATGGCGGCCCGCGCCCGATTTATAATGAACATTCCGCCATGCAGGAGCACCTCATGAATGCCCGCGACGACACGCAAACCGATTCCCTTCGCGCCACGCTGCGAACGCTGATCGACGACGCCGAACGCGTGATGGGTGAACTCGGTGACGAAGGCTCGCGCCGCTACCGCCGTGCAGCGCGATCGCTCGACCGCCAGATCGCCAACGTGCGCGAGGACCTGGACGACCTGCATCACACCGCAGTGCGGCGCGCCCGCGCCTCCGCGCGGCGCGCGGACGTCTACGTGCACGAGCACCCGTACCGGATCAGCGCCAGCGCGGCGGCAACGGGCCTGCTCGTCGGGGCGGTGATCGCGTTCCTGCTGACGCGCAGGTAGTCGCATCGACGCCGAGCTCGCGCGGTATCACGCAGCGGTCGCGTGCCCCCGAGGTAACGCCGGTCATGGCGCGAAGCGCCGCTGACACGCTGCGACGATAGCGCGTTTTGAAGCGAGTTCTCGCTGCCGTTGCTGCCATGCTCGTCGCGTGGGCGGGCGCCTGCGCGGCCCTCCCGCTCCCGCAGGAGAGCCTCGTTCCCGGCGGCGTCGCGCTGGTCCGCATCGACGCCCCCGCGCAGGATCGGCCCAGCGTGCTCCTCGACGGCGATCCCGCGATGGTGCTGCGCGACGGCGACCGCTGGCTCGCCGTGATCGGCATTCCGCTCGACACGCCGCCCGGCAAGCTTGCCGTCGAGGTGAAACGGCGCGAGGCGATTCCGGCCACGGTCGAGCTCGTCGTCAAGCCCAAGCAATACGTGATGCAGAAGCTGCGCGTGAGCCCGGGCATGGTGGATCTCGCGCCGTCGGACCTCGAGCGCGTCAATCGCGAGCGGCCGGTGCTGAAGGCCGCCTTCGCGACGTTCAGCGAGTCCGCGCCGACCACGCTGCGGCTCGTGCAGCCCGTGCCGGGCACGCGCTCGAGCTCGTATGGCTTGCGCCGCGTCTTCAACGGCAAGCCGCGCAGTCCGCATACCGGCATGGACATCGCCGCACCCGCCGGCACGCCGGTGATCGCCCCGGCGCGCGGCAAGGTGTTGCTCGCCGACAACTTCTTCTTCGGCGGCAACATGGTCGTGCTCGATCACGGGCAGGGGCTCGTGACTTTGTACGGGCACTTGAGCGCGATCGACGTGAAGCCGGGCGACCTCGTCGAGGCGGGTCGCGTGATCGGCAAGGTGGGCGCCACCGGCCGCGCCACCGGGCCGCACCTTCACTGGGGAGTGTCGCTCAACCAGACGATGGTGGACCCGGCGTTGTTCGTGGAGGCGGGGACAACGAGCGGCAAGCGCAAGTAAGGGCGCCGCCGCACTCTTGCCGACGACTACTCCGGCCCCCTCGGCGGCCTGTCCTGTGCCAGGCACTCGCGCGCCTTGGGCGACGCCAGCAGTTGCCGCTTGCCCTCGGTGATCGCGACGTAAT
>CAZIZD010000135.1:0-1506 GCA_964543615.1 uncultured Alcaligenaceae bacterium
CCTCGTCGGTCACGTCCGTGTGCACGAAGCGCGCGGATGCGCCGAGCTTCAGCGCAAGCGCCGCGCCCTCGTTGTCCTTGAGGTCGGCAATGACGACGTTGCCGCCGCCCTCGACGATCATGCGCGCCGTCGCCGCGCCGAGTCCCGAGGCCCCGCCCGTGACGATGAAGGTGCTTCCGGAAAGCTGCATGTCGATGGCTCCGACTGACGTTGAGGTGGCTACGCGCCCGGCTTCTGCCCGGTCTGCACGATTTTCATGGCGGTGGCGATGAGTCCCGCCATGTCGCCGACGTTGGCGGGAACGATGAGCGTGTTGTTGGTGCGCGCGAGACCCGCGAAGGCGCTCACGTACTCCTCCGCGACGCGAAGGTTGATCGACGCAAGCCCGCCGGGCGACTCGATGGCATCGGCGATGAGGCGGATCGCCTTCGCCTGCGCTTCCGCCCTGACGAGCGTCGCCTGCGCCTCGCCCTGCGCAACGTTGATGTCGGCCTGCTTCTCGCCCTCGGATTTGGCGATCGCGGACTCGCGCGCGCCGATTGCGACGTTGATCGCTTCCTGCCGGCGGCCTTCCGAGGTGGCGATGACGGCGCGCTTCTCGCGCTCGGCGGTGATCTGCGCCTGCATCGAGCGCAGGATCTCGGCGGGCGGCGTCAGGTCCTTGATCTCGTAGCGCAGCACCTTGACGCCCCAGCTCGCCGCCGCCTGGTCGAGCGCCGCCACGACTGCGACGTTGATCTGGTCACGCTCCTCGAACGTCTTGTCGAGCTCCATCCTGCCGATGATGCTGCGCAACGTGGTCTGCGCGAGCTGCGTGATCGCGAGCACGTAGTTGGACGAACCGTAGGACGCGAGCTTGGGGTCGGTAACCTGGAAGTACAGGATCCCATCGACCTGCAGCTGCGTGTTGTCGCGGGTGATGCAGATCTGGCTCGGGACGTCGAGGGGGATTTCGCGCAGGTCGTGTCGATACGCGACGCGGTCGACGAACGGGATCACGAAGTTGAGGCCGGGCTCGAGCACCGCATAGAAGCGCCCGAGCCGCTCGACGATCCATGCGTGCTGCTGCGGGACCACACGGATCGCCTTGACGACGACGATGACGGCGACGACGAACAGCGCCGCGGTGACGAGCGCGGAACCGGTCCACATGGCGTAAGAACCTCCCATCAATCGCTCCTCCGCCGGTCCGCGATCAGCAGCGTCGAGCCGCGCATTCCGACGATGTACATGGTTTCACCGCGAGCACCGCCCGGCTCGGCGAGCTCCGCGTTCCATTGCGTGCCGCGATACTCGACGCGTGCGTCGCCGTCGCTCTTCCAATCGAGCACGCGCACCGACTGGCCGAGGTCGAGCGAAGGTGTCGGCGGAGGCACGCGCTTGCCGCGCCAGCGATGCGCGATCATGGTGCCCGCCACCGCCACCACGCCCGCCACCATGAGCTGCAGCGGCAAGGCCAGGCCGAGCACGGCGAGGAATCCTCCCACCGCGAACGCGATGCCCACT
>CAZIZD010000135.1:1516-10603 GCA_964543615.1 uncultured Alcaligenaceae bacterium
GTAGAACGTGCCGGTGACGATCTCGGCGCCGACGAGCACCGCGGCGAGGATCCACCAGGTCCAGTAATCGGTCATGCGGCTTCCGATGGGTAGGCAACCCGAGAATCGCAGGATACGGCACTTTGCTTTTGTTGCGCGCGCCGCAATCTTTCGCATCGTGCGGCAGGATTGCCTCAATACCCCTGCGGCAGGACCGTCAGTCGCGCTATAATGTCAGGTCAATTTTCTTTTTGAATCATTGCTTTGCCGCGGCCCCATACGGACCGCCAATACACTGCCATGCCCATCTACGAATACCGCTGCAACGAATGCAAGCACGAGGTCGAGGCCCTGCAAAGGCTCGCCGATCCACCGCTCGTGAAGTGTCCCGCGTGCGGCAAGGCTGCGTTGACCAAGCTCGTCTCCGCGGCCGGCTTCCAGCTCAAGGGGAGCGGATGGTACGTGACCGACTTCCGCGGGGGCGGATCGGGCGCCGGCAAGAGCGCCAAGTCCGACGCCCCGGCCGCCGATGGCGCGAAGAGCGACGCCAAGAGCGAAGGCAGCAGCAAGGCGGAGACTGCGGCCCCCGCCGCGCCGGCCGCATCGTCCTCGACCTCGTCCGGTTCTTCGGAGACCTAGCGCCGCCATGAAGCGCTATCTCGTCCTCGGATTGCTCGTGTGGGTGCCGCTCGGCATCACGCTCTGGGTGCTGCACTTCCTGGTGACGACGCTCGACCAGACGCTCGTGCTGTTCCCCGAGCGCTTCCAGCCCGACCGCCTGCTCGGCATGCACATTCCGGGCCTCGGCGTGCTGCTGAGTTTTGCGATCCTTTTCGTCACGGGCGTGATCGCGGCCAACTTCTTCGGCGCGCGGCTGATCCTGCTCTGGGAGTCCGCGCTCGGGCGCATTCCGGTCGTCAAGTCGATCTACTCGTCGGTCAAGCAGGTGAGCGACACCCTGCTCTCCGACTCGGGCAACGCGTTCCGCAAGGCGCTGCTGGTGCAGTTCCCTCATCAGGACTCATGGAGCATCGCCTTCCTGACGGGACAGCCTGCCGCCGCGGTGGCCGAGCACCTGGGCGAGGAACACTTGAGCGTCTACGTGCCGACCACGCCCAACCCCACGTCGGGCTATTTCGTGATCGTGCCGAAGTCGAAGGTGCGCGAGCTCGACATGACCGTCGACGAGGCGCTCAAGTACGTGATCTCGATGGGCGTCGTGGCGCCGCGAAAGAAAATGTCCGATGGAAACGCAACCGGGCCTGCGCCGGTCGCGTCTTTGGAAAGAACTGAATGAAGCGAACCGACTATTGCGGCCGCATCGACCGCCAGTACCTCGACCAGACCGTCACCGTGATGGGCTGGGTGCATCGCCGGCGCGACCACGGCGGCGTCATCTTCATCGACCTGCGCGACCGCGAAGGCCTCGTGCAGGTCGTGTGCGACCCGGACCGCGCGGAGACATTCGCTTCCGCCGAGACGCTGCGAAACGAGTACTGCATCGCGGTCACGGGCCGCGTGCGCGCACGTCCCGCGGGCACGGTCAACTCGGCGCTGACGTCCGGCGAGATCGAGATCCTCGCGCACGACCTCACCATCCTCAACGCGTCGATCACCCCGCCGTTCCAGCTCGACGACGAGAACCTGTCGGAGACCGTGCGTCTTACGCATCGCGTCGTCGACCTGCGCCGTCTCGAGATGCAGAACAACCTGAAGCTGCGTTACCGCGCCTCGATGGCCGCGCGCCGCTATCTCGACGTGCACGGATTCATCGACATCGAGACGCCCTTCCTCTACAAGTCCACGCCCGAGGGCGCGCGCGAGTTCCTCGTGCCCTCGCGCATCCATCACGGCCAGTTCTACGCGTTGCCGCAGTCGCCGCAGCTCTTCAAGCAGATGCTGATGGTGGCGGGATTCGATCGCTACTACCAGGTCGTCAAGTGCTTCCGCGACGAGGACCTGCGCGCCGACCGCCAGCCCGAGTTCACGCAGATCGACATCGAGACCTCGTTCCTCGACGAACTCGAGATCCGCGAAATCATGGAAGGCCTCGTTCGCGCGATGTGGAAGGAAGCGCTGGGTGTGGACCTCCCCAACCCGTTCCCGATCATGCGTTTTGCGGAGGCGATGGCGCGCTACGGCTCCGACAAGCCCGACCTGCGCGTCTCGCTCGAGCTCACCGAGCTCACCGACCTCGCGAAGACCGTCGACTTCAAGGTGTTCCGCAACGCGGCCGAGCTTCCGAACGGCCGCGTGGCCGCGCTGCGCATCCCCGGGGGCGGCGCGATGACCCGCAAGGAGATCGACGACTGCGCGCCGTTCGTGGCCATCTACGGCGCCAAGGGTCTTGCGTGGATCAAGGTCAACGACGTGACGAAGCCCAACGACGAAGGGCTGCAGTCGCCCATCGTCAAATTCCTGTCCGAACCCACTTTGCGCGAGATCCTCGCGCGGACCGGCGCGCAGACGGGGGACGTGATCTTCTTCGGCGCCGACAAGGACAAAATCGTCAACGACGCGCTCGGCGCCCTGCGCGTCAAGCTCGGGCACGAGCGCGGCTTCGCGAGCGGCGCATGGAAGCCCTTGTGGGTGGTGGACTTCCCGATGTTCGAGTTCGACGACGAGAAGAAGACCTGGGCCGCGCGCCACCATCCGTTCACCGCCCCCAAGGATGGTCACGAGGAGCGCTTCGCGACCGACCCCGCCAACGCCATCGCCAAGGCCTACGACGTCGTGATGAACGGCTGGGAGATCGGCGGGGATCGGTGCGGATCCACCGGCCGGAGGTGCAGCAGAAAGTGTTCGCCGCGCTTGGCATCTCGCCTGAAGACCAGCGCAAGAAGTTCGGCTTCCTGCTCGACGCGCTGCAGTACGGCGCGCCGCCGCACGGCGGCATCGCGTTCGGCCTCGACCGCATCGCAGCCATGATGGCGGGCGTCGCGCAGATCCGCGACGTCATCGCCTTTCCCAAGACGCAGCGCGGGCAGGATCTCCTCGTCGACACGCCCACGTTCGTGACGGAGCAGCAGTTGCGCGACCTGCATATCCGCGTGCGCCCGACGGACTCGGTCAAGGTCGCCTGAGCCGGGTGGCAACCCTGGCCTTGCAGTAAACTCGTGCGCATGAGGACCATGCGCACGGCGTTGCTCGCCGCGATCTTCTCGATCGCGCTGCCCGCCTTCGGCCTCGCCCTTCCGGAGATCGCCGTGCGCGATCTTCCGAAGGAGGCGCGCGAGGTGCTGGTCAAGGTGCGCAGCGGCGGACCGTTCGCGTACGAGCGCGACGGCGTCGTCTTCGGCAACCGCGAAGGCTTCCTGCCCAAGCATCCCCGCGGCTATTACCACGAGTACACCGTGCCGACACCCGGCGCCCGCAATCGCGGCGCGCGCCGCATCGTGTGCGGAGGACCGCCGAAGAGTCCGGAAGTCTGCTACTACACGGCGGACCACTACCAATCCTTTGCGAGGATCCGCGAATGAAGGCTCCCGATCTTGCGAACCTCGAAGAAGCCGGCGTGCATCCGTGGTCCGGCTCCGTCGATCCCTTGCGTCATGCGGCGTCGCACGCACATCTCACCTTCTCCACGGTCGAATTGGCGCATGCCAAGGACCGCGCAGGGCTGTTCGCAGCCCTCGACAAGTCGCTCTCGCTGCCCGATCACTTCGGCCACAACTGGGACGCGCTCGCCGACGTCCTCGAGGATCGCGACTGGCTCGGCAAGCACGGCCGCGTCGTTGCGTTCCACGGTGTGGCCGCCTATCGCCGCGAGCACCCGACGGACTGGTCGACGCTGGAAGACATCCTGAGCGAGGCCTCCGAGTACTGGAAGGAGCTCCACGTGGCGTTCTGGGTGTTCACGGCTTGAGTTCGCCCTGACCCCGTTGCAGCAAGCGCCTCGTTACAAGATCCCGGTATCGACGCTCGTCGTCGTGTACACGCCTGCGCTCGAGGTGCTCCTGATCGAGCGCGCCGACTTTCCGGAACACTGGCAGTCGGTGACGGGCAGCCAGGAGCCGGGCGAGACGCTCGCGCAGACCGCGCTGCGCGAGCTCTTCGAGGAGACTGGCATCGACGCCTCCACGTACGGCGGCGTCGCGGACTGGAACATGTGCAACGACTTCGAGATCTTCACGCAGTGGGCGTGGCGCTATCCGCCGGGCACCACGCACAACACGGAGCACGTCTTCGGCCTTTGCGTGCCGGGCCGCGTGCCCGTCACGCTCGCCCCGGGCGAACACTTGCGCCATGCGTGGCTGCCGTGGCGCGACGCCGCGGCACGCTGCTTCTCCTGGACCAACCGCGCGGCGATCGAGGCGCTGCCCGCCCGCGCCGCGGCCGCAAAGGACATCCCATGAAACGAATCGTCATCGCCGCCGTGGCGCTCACGTGCGCGACGGTCTGGGCCGCCGACCCCGTCACGCCCGCGACCCCCACGGTCTCCGTCAGCGCATCGGCAACCACCAGTGTGGCCAACGACCGCATGTTCGCATGGCTGCGCGCGGAAGCCGACAACGCAGATCCCGCCAAGGCTGCGGCCGACGTGAATGCGAGGATCGGCAAGGCCATTGCGCGCGCCAAGGGCACAGCGGGCGTGGAAGTGACGACCTCCGGCTACACGTCCTACCAGTTCACGGACAAGGCCAACGTGACCCGCTGGCGCGTGCAGCAGTCGATCTCGCTCGAGAGCGCCGACTTTACCTCGATGGCCGCGCTCCTCACGAGAATCCAGTCCGAGGACATGCTCGTGATGTCGGGCATGAACTTCGGCGTGAGCAGCGACGCTCGCCGCAAGGCGGAGGACAACCTCACGCAGCAGGCGATCAAGGGATGGCAGGCGCGCGCGCAGGCCGCATCGAAGGCTCTCGGCTTCGACGCGTGGCGCGTCGGCCGCGTCAACGTGCAGACCGGCGAGCCCGCATTCCGCCCGCAGCCGATGATGCGGATGGCCGCCGCGGGGGCGGCGGCCGCGCCGCCGGTCAACGTCGAGGGCGGCAACACCGACATCACGGTCACCGTGACGGGCGACGCGGTGCTGAGCAAATAGGTCGGGCTTCGGCCCGGCCCGCCGCATCCTGTCGGACTGAAGTCCGACCTGCGAAGATGTGCGCTACGCCGTCAGCTTGAGCGGCACCACCCGCAGCGACAGGTGCTCGCGCGTCCACGTGCGCGCAAGCAGCGCGAACTCGGCCGGCGGCAGCGGACGGCTCACGAAGTAACCCTGGCACTCGTCGCATTCGTGCTCGCGCAGGAAGTCGAGCTGCTCGCGCGTCTCCACGCCCTCTGCCACGACGCGTATGCGCAGGCTCTGCGCCATGGCGATCACGGCACGCGTGATGGCCGCGTCGTCGGAGTCGTGCGGCAGGTCCTTGATGAACGACCGGTCCACCTTGACGTTGTCGATCGGGAAGCGCTTGAGGTAGCCGAGCGAGGAGTATCCCGTGCCGAAGTCGTCGATCGACACCGAGATGCCGAGCTCGCGCAGGCGCGACAGCGTGCTCACCGCGCGCTCGGGGTTCTGCATCACCATGCTCTCGGTGATCTCGAGCTCGAGGCCCTCCGGGGGCAGCGAGGCTTCGGCCAGCGCGTCCGCGATGTCCGAGATGAGGCCGTCGTCGGAGAACTGGCGCGCCGATAGATTGACCGCGATGCGAATGCCCGGCAGACCGTCGCTTCGCCAGGCCGCCGACTGCGCACACGCGGTACGCAGCACCCAGCGGCCGATCGGCACGATGAGCCCCGTCTCCTCGGCGAGCGGAATGAACTGGTTCGGCGCCACGACGCCCAGGTCCGGGTGATTCCACCGCAGCAGCGCCTCCACGCCCACGATGCGGTTGTTGCGGATGTCGATCTTCGGCTGGTAATGCAGCACGAACTCCCGCCGCTCGAGCGCATGGCGCAGCGCGCTCTCGAGCGCGAGACGCTCGAACGAGTGGCCGTTCTGCTGCGGCGAGTAGAACTGGAAGTTGTTCTTGCCGCGATCCTTGGCGAGGTACATCGCGATGTCCGCGTTCTTGAGCAGCGACGCGGGATCGAGGCCGTCGGCGGGATACGTCGAGATGCCAATGCTGCCCGTCACGTGGTACTCGCGGCCGGACAGCGTGTACGGGCGCCCCACCGCGTTCAGGATGTTCTGGGCGATCGCGGTGAGCTCGCGCGGGTCCGCGCAGTCCTCCACGAGCACGACGAATTCGTCGCCCCCGAGGCGTGCCACGGTGTCGCTCTCCCGCAGGTTGTTGCGCAGGCGCCGCGCGACGTCCTGCAGCAGGCGGTCGCCGGCCTCGTGGCCGAGGCTGTCGTTGATGTTCTTGAAACGGTCTAGGTCGATGAAAAAGAGCGCGAACTGCTTGCCTCGCCGCTGCGCGAGCGAGAACGCGCGCTGCAGCGTGTGCATGAACATCGTGCGGTTGGGCAGCTCGGTGAGCTCGTCGAAGTGCGCGAGGCGCCGGATGCGCTCTTCCGCGCGCCGCGTGCTCGTGACGTCGCGCGCGATGCCGCGATAGCCCGCGAACTTCCCTGCGTGTCCGAAGACCGGCTCGCCGGAGAAGCTGATCGAGCGCCACTCGCCGTCGATGTCGCGGACCGTCTGCGTGATGTCCTTGAACGGCTGCCGCGCGGCGACCAGCGACTTGTAGCGTGCGAAGTCCGCCTCGGCAAGGCCGTGGCCCTGCGCGAACGACGACTCGCCTAGAAGGCGCGCCACGTCGAGCCGGTCCCGCGCGTTGTCCGTGCCTGCCACCTCGATGAATCGCAGGCTCTCGTCCTGCTCCCAGTACCAGTCGGACGAGAGCGCAAGAAGGCTGCGGAACCGCGACTCGCTGCGCGAGACGCGTTCCTCCGCCTCCTTGCGTGCGGTGATGTCCTCGTTGATGCCGGCCAGGCGCAGTGCCCGGCCGTGGGCGTCGCGCTGCACGACGCGCCCGCGCGTGCGGATCCACGTCCACGTGCCGTCGAACTTGCGCACGCGGTGCTCGAGGTTGTACTCCGACCTGCGGCCCGTGAGCACGTCGACGTATTCGTTCATGATGCCCTCGCGCTCGTCCTCGTGCGTGAGCGACATCAACGTGTCGAACGTGGTGTAGGTCTCCTTGCGCTCGCCACCGAGAAGCTCGTTCCATCGGTCGGAGAGGTACACGACTCCTGCGGGATCGACGTCCACCAGGATGAGGTTGGAGCCGTCGAGCGCGGTGTTGAGGCGCGCGATCGCGAAGTCGCGCTCGGCCTCGGCCGCCTTCTCGCGAGTGATGTCGCGCAATGTGCCGCGCAGCTGCACGACCTTGCCGTCCGGGCCGGTGAAGGTCTCGAGAATCGCGTGCACCCAGAGCGCCTTGCCGCCCGCGTGCATGACCCGGAACTCGGTGTCGCCGTTGGCGCCGTAGTCGTAGGCGTCGTCGATCAGCTTGCGCGCCTTGGCGCGGTCGTCCTCGTGGATGCGCAGGAGGAGTTCCTCCAGAGGTGGGTGCGCATCGCCGGGGTCGACCCCCAGGAGGCGGTAGCACTCCTGCGACCACGTGTTGGTCTTGGTCTCGGGCTCGTAGCTCCAACTGCCGAGCGTCGCGATGCGCTGCGCCTCGGCGAGATGCGCCTCGCTCTCGCGCAGCCGCCGCGTTCGTTCCTGGACGCGCGTCTCGAGCTGCTGCTTCTCCTCCGCGATCGCACGATAGAGGTCGGCCATCTCGGAGGACGAAAGGTCCTGCGAGCGCTCGAGCAGATAGCGATCCTGGTCGGACTCCTGGTAGGCGCGCGTGACGCGCTCGAGCACCTTGCGCCATTGCTCTTGCGAGGGCGGCACGTGCGCGTCGACGCCGAGGCGCGTGAGCTGGCGAGCGAGGAGCGGATGGAGTCGGTGCATGGTCAGCGGGCGAGGGGATTCACTGTACGTCGAGCAGCGTGACGGTCATCGTCTGGTTGTGCAGGTCGCACGCGCCTCCGAGGCTTCGCGGCGACAGCTCGCCGTACGAGTAGAAGCCGACCTGCGCCGCGCCGCGCGGAAGCGCTTCGAGGACGCTCTCGATCTCCTCCTCCGTGCGCTCGCCCAGCACGAGGCGGCGTCCGACACAGGACACGGCGATCGCGAGCGGCGATGCGCCGTCGGGAAACGCCTGCGCCGCGCGCGCGCCGGCGAGGCCGGCGCTCTGGATGAGGCTCTCGATGTTCGTGCGCATGAGTCGTGCTCGGTGTCCCTGCGGAATGTCGCCGGCGAAGGTGAGCGACTGCGTCGCCTCGTCGACCCCAAGGATCGTGCGGATGAGCGGAGACGTGGCCTCGCCGGGCGCCCAGACCGCCAGCGGAAACAGGAGTGCGGTGGCGGGCAGGCCGCTCGCGCGCTCGCCGAGATAGGTTTTGTAGAGCGCAAGGGCGGGCTTGTTGTCGAGCTCGTAGAGCACGTTGCCGTCGGCGCGCGTGATCGTCCGCTCGGGACCGAAGCTCGACCATCCGGCATGGCACCCATGCCCGATGCGCAGCCGGTCACCGTAGAAGCCGACGGCGGTCACGCAGCGATCGGCCGGGGCGCGGTCGCCGACGACCCACGTCGATCCGAAGCGTTCCCCGTCACCCGCGAGTCCGCCGGTCACCACCACGTCGCGGGGCAGCACCTCCGCCAGTCCGGTGGTGAGACGGCTGCCGTTCACGTTGAGGCCGTCCGAAAGCACGAAGACCGCGCGCAGATCGGGCGCAGATAACGCGCGGCCGAGGTCGCGTCCGACCGCATAGGCCTCGATCGGGTTGCCGATCGGGCATACGACCTTGCGCAGGGCGACGCCCTCGAACGAGGCCACCGCAACGGACAGGCTCGCATCCTTCACGTGGTCGCCGTGGATCTCGCCCGCCGTCGAGCAGCCCATGAGAACGGAATTCGGCAACTGCGCGGCAAGCTCGGCAACGCAACGCGACGTCTCCGCCGACGCCTGCCCGCCAAAGATCACCGCAAGCGTCGATGGAGAGTCCATCGACGCCGGCAACGGGGCCGACCAGCCCGACTCGGGTTGCCATGCGAGCGTCTGCAGCAACATGATGAATCGCTTGTGGTTTTGGTGCGTTGTACGGCGTTCACGGCGGCGGCTCGGCCACTCGATACGCACCACATAAGCAATTCGCGGACCGTCCTCG
>CAZIZD010000136.1:0-10591 GCA_964543615.1 uncultured Alcaligenaceae bacterium
TCCATGCGGAAGTCGATCGCGTCTCGGGCGCAGCCGCGCTCGCGGAGCTCGCGCGCGACGTGGAGCGCGTGCTGGGCGACGTGCGTCTCGCGGTGTCGGACTGGGCCGCGATGCGCCAGCGCGTGCAGGACATCGTGCTCGACATCGACGCCAACCCGCCTCCGCTGCCCGCGCCGGAGCGCGCGGAAGGGCGCGATTTCCTCGCGTGGCTCGCCGACAATCACTTCACACTCCTGGGCTACCGGCGGCACGACCTCGTCACCGTCGACGGGCAGGACGTGCTGAAGGTCGTGCCCGGATCGAGCTTCGGCATCCTGCGCGAAAAGGGGCACGCAAACCAGGCGGCGAGCGTGGCCGCGAGCTTCGCGGCGCTGCCGGCCGAGATCCGCGCGTACGCGCGCCGGCCCGAGCTCCTGGTGATCACCAAGTCGACGTCGCGCTCGACGGTGCATCGCCCGGGGTACCTCGACTACATCGCGGTCAAGCGCTTCGACGCGGCCGGACAGGTGGTCGGCGAGGACCGCTTCCTCGGTCTCTTCACGTCGACGGCGTACAGCGCGAACCCCATGGAGATTCCCCTCCTCCGGCGCAAGGTGGCCGACGTGGTCGCGCGCGCGGGGCTCGCGGCCGGCAGCCACGCGGGCAAGGCGCTCCTCAACATCCTCGCCACGTATCCGCGCGACGAGCTCTTCCAGACCGGCGAGGACGATCTCCTGCGCACGGCCATCGGCATCCTGCATCTCTATGATCGCCAGCGCTTCCGTCTCTTCGTGCGGCGCGACCCGTTCGAGCGCTTCGTGTCGTGCCTCATCTTCGCGCCGCGCGAGAACTATTCGACGGACCTGCGGCAGAAGTGGCAGGCGATCCTCCTCCAGTCGTTCAACGGGCAGAGCTCCGAGTTCAACGTGAGCCTGTCGGAGTCGATGCTCGCGCGCGTGCACATCACGGTGCGCACGACGCCGGGATCGATTCCAGCATTCGACGTGAAGGAGATCGAGGCGCGCCTCGTCGCCGCGGCGCGGCGCTGGACCGACGACCTCAAGGCCGCACTCGTCGATGCGCTCGGCGAGGCTGCGGGCAACGAGCGCTTCCGCCAGTTCGCGCACGCGTTTCCCGCGGGCTATCGCGAGGAGTTCCCGGCGCGCGCGGCCGTGCCCGACATCGACATGATCGCGAAGCTCACGACGGACCAGCCCTTCGCGATGAGCCTCTACCGGCCGCTGGAGGCCGCGCCCAACATGCTGCGCTTCCAGATCGTGCATCTCGGACGGCCGGTCACGCTCTCCGACAGCCTGCCCATGCTCGAGCACATGGGTTTGCGCGTGATCGACGAGCATCCGCACCGCGTCACGCCGCAGGGCATGCCGCACGTCTACATGCACGACTTCGGCATCCAGGTCGCGGGGTCGCATGCGGAGATCGAGGTCGACACGCTGCACGAGGTGTTCGAGGACGCGTTCGCGAAGATCTTCCGCGGCGAGGTCGAGAACGACGACTTCAACAAGCTCGTCATCGCCGCGCGCATTCCGGCGGACGAGATCGTCGTGCTGCGCGCGTACGCGAAGTACATGCGTCAGATCGGCTTCCCTCTGTCGCAGGCTTTCATCGAGGCGACGCTCGCGACGCACGCGCCGATCGCGCGCATGCTGGTCGAGCTCTGGAAGACCCGGTTCGATCCCGAAGGCGGCGTGGGGGCCGGCTCGCGCGCGGCGGATCAGGAGCGCGCCATCGAGGTAGCGCTGGATGCGGTCGAGAACCTCTCGGAGGACCGCGTGCTGCGCCAGTACCTGGCCCTCGTGCAGGCGACGATGCGCACCAACTGGTGGAGGCGCGACGCGCAAGGCAAGCGCCGCAGCTTTCTCTCGTTCAAGTTCGATCCTTCCAAGGTTCCGGGGCTGCCCGAGCCCAAGCCCATGTTCGAGATCTTCGTGTACTCGACGCGCTTCGAGGGCGTGCACCTGCGCGGCGGACGCGTCGCGCGCGGCGGCCTGCGCTGGTCGGATCGCCCCGAGGATTTCCGCACCGAGGTGCTGGGCCTCGTCAAGGCGCAGATGGTCAAGAACACGGTGATCGTGCCCGTGGGCAGCAAGGGCGGCTTCGTGCTGAAGAAGGCGCCTTCGATGTCAGATCGGGAGGCCTACATGAAGGAGGGTGTCGCCTGCTACCAGGACTACCTGCGCGGCCTGCTCGACCTCACCGACAACCGCGTTGCCGACAAGATCGTGCCGCCGCCGCAGGTCAAGCGTCACGATGCCGACGACCCGTATCTCGTCGTGGCGGCGGACAAGGGCACCGCCACCTTCTCCGACTACGCCAACGGCATCAGCGCGGAGTACGGCTTCTGGCTGGGTGACGCGTTCGCGTCGGGCGGCTCCGCGGGCTACGACCACAAGGCGATGGGCATCACGGCGCGCGGCGCGTGGGAGTCGGTCAAGCGTCACTTCCGCGAGATGGGCGTCGACACGCAGGCCACCGGGTTCACGGTCGCGGGCATCGGCGACATGTCGGGCGACGTGTTCGGCAACGGCATGCTGCTGTCCAGGCACATCCGGCTCCTGGCAGCGTTCGATCACCGGCACATCTTCCTCGACCCGTCGCCCGACGCGGCGGCGAGCTTCGCCGAGCGCGAGCGCATGTTCAAGCTCCCGCGGTCGAGCTGGGCCGACTACGACGCGAAGCTCATTTCGCAGGGCGGCGGCATCTATCCGCGCAGCGCCAAGTCGATCGCGATCACGCCGGAGGTGAAGGCGGCGCTCGCGATCACCGCCGATGCGATGACCCCCACCGAGCTCGTCAACGCGATCCTCAAGGCGCCGGTCGACCTGGTCTACAACGGCGGCATCGGCACCTACGTGAAGGCGTCGAGCCAGACGCACGTCGAGGTGGGGGACCGCGCCAACGACGCGCTGCGCGTCAACGGCCGCGACCTGCGCTGCAAGGTCTTCGCCGAAGGCGGCAACCTGGGCTGCACGCAGCTCGGCCGCATCGAGTTCTCGCAGGCCGGCGGTCGCATCTACACGGATGCCATCGACAACTCGGCGGGCGTGGACACCTCGGACCACGAGGTGAACATCAAGATCCTGCTCGGGCTGCCCATCGCCGACGGCGAGCTCACGCGCAAGCAGCGCGACCAGTTGCTCGCGGAGATGACGAGCGACGTCGCGTCGCTCGTGCTGCGCGACAACTATTTCCAGACGCAGGTGCTGTCGGTCACCAACCGCATCGCGCCGAACCTGCTGGACGCGCAGGCGCGCTTCATGCGCTTCCTCGAGAAGGGCGGACGGCTCAATCGCGCGATCGAGTTCCTGCCCTCGGACGAGGAGATCGAGGCGCGGCGCGCGGCGGGACGCGGGCTCACGCCGCCCGAGCACGCGGTGCTGCTTGCCTACAGCAAGATATGGCTCAACGACGAGCTCATTCATTCGCCGCTGACGGAAGACCCGTGGGTCGCGACGGCGCTGCTGCGCTACTTCCCGCCCGCGTTGCAGGCGCGGTATGCGTCGTACGCTAAGAAGCATCCGCTGTCGCGCGAGATCATCGCCACCCACGTGCTCAACAGCATGATCAACCGCGTGGGCAGCACCTTCGTCTACCGGCTTTGCGAGACGACCGGCGCCAAGGCGCACGAGGTGGTGCGCGCATATCTGCTGGCGCGCGAGGTGTTCGGGCTGGTGCCGATGTGGCAGGCGATCGAGGCGCTCGACAACAAGGTCGCCGACGAGGTGCAGTCGCGGATGCTGATCGACACCAGCGCGCAGCTCGAGCGCGGCACAACGTGGTTCCTGCGCTCGCGCCGTCTCGCCGACGACATGGCTGCGACCATCGCGTACTTCAGGCCGGGCGTGGAAGCGCTGTCGGCCGCATTGCCCAAGCTCCTCGAGGCTGGCGAGCGGGCGGCGGTGGACGCAAAGGTCGCGGACCTTGCCGCCGCCGGCGTCCCCGGCGATCTCGCGGTGCGCGTGGTGACGTTCGACACGCTCAACGCCGCGCTCGACATCGCGGAGGTTGCGGCCGACGGCAAGCGCGCGGTGGATGCCGTCGCCACGATCTATTTCGACGTCGCGAACCGGCTCGGGCTCACGTGGCTGCGCGAGAAGATCGCGGCGCTGCCCGGCCGCGCGCACTGGCAGACGCTGGCCAAGGCCGCGATGCAGGACGACGTCTCTGCGCTCACGCGCGCCGTTACCGCGGAGATCGCGGGAGGGAGCGGATCGACCCAGGACCAGATCGCCGCGTGGCGCGACCGCAATCGGCGCGCGCTCGAGCGCAACGGCCAGCTCTTCACCGAGCTGCGCGCGGTGCCGGCGCCGGACGCGGCCATGCTTTCGGTGGCGCTGCGGGAGTTGCGCTCGCTCGCGTAGGTCAGGACGCTCCGGCGATCGCCCGGCGTATCGCGGGAACAACACCCGCGGCGACCGCGTCGCCGGGCGAGGGTTTTCGTCTAGGCGGTTTGGGCCCCTCATAGGCATACTTACTGCTTGCATCCGGCCGTTGCCGCGCCGGATGCGGCTTTGCCCCGCCCGACGTCCCGAAAGGTAGTCCCGCCGAATGACCGCGAAGAGCCTCGCGCGCCTGCGCACACTCGTCACAGCCGCCGCGCTCGCCGCGCTTCCCGCCGCCGCGCTTGCCGACGTCGGGCTCAACAAGAGCTTCTCGCCCAACTCGGTCATTGCGGGGCAGGTCACGACGGTCGTCATCGACCTCCTCAATCCCAACGCATCCATCGCGACGGGTGTCGCGCTCACCGACAACCTGCCCGCGAACCTGGTCATCGCCAATCCGCTGACCATCCCCACCAACACATGCGGCTTCACGGTGACGGGCACTCCCGGAACCAGCAGCATCGGGTTGAGCAACGGTACGATCCCGGCCTTGAGCGGCGGCGTGCCCGGCTCGTGCCGGGTGTCGGTCAACGTCGTCTCGACGGTGCCCAACACGTACCTCAACTCGATCCCCTCGGGCGCCGTGACCTCGTCCCAGGGCTCGAACGCGCAATCGGCGCAGGCCACCCTGGTGGTATCCACCCCGGCCAACATCACCGCAGGCAAGGTGTTCGCGCCGACGGTGGTGCACGGCAACGGCGGCACCCAGACGTCGGTGTCGACGCTGACGATCACGCTCACCAATCCCAACGTCGTTGCGCTGACCAACGCGGCGATCACCGACTCGCTGCCGGCCTCGATCACCATCGCCACGCCGTCCAATGCGGCGACGACGTGCGCAGGGGGCACGGCGACCGCCTCCTCGCCCGCGACCAGCCCCGCGACGATCGCGCTCTCCGGCGGGACGATTCCCGCGAGCGGCTCCTGCACCATCACCGTCCAGGTGGTCGCGCGCAATCCCGCCGCCGCGCAGAACGGCAACGTGACCAACACCGTCGCGGCCGGCGCGCTGACGACGGCCCAGGGAGCGACGAGCCCGCAGTTCACGGCTCCGATCACGGTGCAAACCGGCGGCGCCCTGACCAAGGCGTTCTCGCCCGCAGGCCCGATCGCGGTCGGCGGCACGTCGACGCTCACGATTACCGTCAGCAACTTCAACCAGACGACGCTGTCGCCCATCACGTTCACGGACACGCTGCCCAACGGGCTCGTGCTCAATGGCGTGCCGACGACAACCTGCTCGGGCGCATTGAGCAGCGTAGCGGGCCCCCCTTCATCGGTCACGCTCACCGGCGCGAGCCTCGGACCGGCACCTGCCGGCGCCGGCGCCACAACCTGTACCGTGACCGTCCCGGTGATCGCGACGACGACGGGTACCAAGACGAACAACATCCCGGGCGGAAACTGGGGCGGCGTCGCGTATACGGGGACGGGCAACGTCGCCATCAACGTGAGCAACGTCACCGGCAGCAAGAGCTTCTCGCCGGCAACGGTGCTGCAAGGCGGAACGTCGGCGCTCACGATCACGCTCAACAACGGCACCAACGCCGCGGTCACGATCAACGCGGCCAACGGCGTGACGGACAACCTGGGCACGATGGGCACGGGATTCAGCGTGCCCGCGGGTGCGACGGTCGGCGGCACGTGCGGATCGTCGCTCACCTCCGCGTTGCCAACGTCGACACTCGTGTTCGCCGGCGGCACGATCCCCGCGCTGGGCTCCTGCACGATCACGATCTCGCCGGTCAACGTGGCGGCCAACGCCAGCACCGGTGCGCGCACCGACACAATCGCCGCGAACGGCGTGCAGACGTCCGGCGGCAACAACGTCACCACCATCACCGGCGTGCTCACGGTGACGCAGGTGCTGACGGCGGCGAAGACGTTCCTCACCACACCCGTGATCCCCGGCGCCCGGTCGACGCTGCGCGTGCGGCTCACCCGCGCGGCCAACGCGTCCGCGCTGACCAATCTCGCTTTCACGGACAACCTGACGACGATGGGGGGCCTCGGCTTTACCGTGGCCAACCCGTCCAACGCCTCGACGACCTGCACCGGCGGCACCGTCACGGCCACGCCGGGTGGAACCGCCTTCTCCCTCGCGGGCGGTTCGCTCGCGGGCGGCGCAGCCGCCACGACCTGCGACGTCTTCGTCGACGTGCAGGTGCCGCCCGCGCAGACCGCGGGCACGTTCACGAACACGCTCGCCGCCGGCGCGGTGACCTCCGCCGAGGGCTTCACCAACGCGGCCGCCACCGCGGGACTGCAGGTCGTCAACGCGACGACGGTCACGATCAACAAGGCGTTCTCGCCGACGACCGTCGCGGTGGGTGGCACCTCGACGATGACGCTCCAGATCCGCAACAACAACGCGGGTGCCATCACGCTCACGGGCGTCGGGCTCGTCGACACCCTGCCGCCCGGCATGGTGGTCGCCAATCCGCCCGCGCCCACGACGAGTGGTTGCTCCGTCGCACCGACGATCACCGCGGTGAACGGTGCGGGCACCGTGACGCTCGCCAACGCAACCGCCAACGCGGGCACCATCTGCACGGTCAACGTCAACGTCCGCGCCAACAACGCGGGCAACCTCATCAACACGCTCAATCCCGGCGCGGTCACGAGCAACCAGGGCGTCACCAATCCGCTCCTCGGCTCGGCGACCCTCGCCTCGACAGGTGCGATCAACCTGAGCGTCACCAAGACGACCAACGTGACGCCGCTGGTTCCGGGCGGAACCACGTCCTATAGCGTCGGCATCTCGAATGCCGGCCCCAACGCGGTGAGCGGGCTCGTGGTCAACGACAATCCGCCGCCCGGCATTACGTTCACCTCCTGGACGTGCACGGCTTCGGGTGGTGCGACCTGCACGGCGTCGGGCACCGGTCCGATCGCCGACACAGTGTCGATTCCCAACGGCGGCGCGGTCAGCTACGCGATCAACGCGACCATCGACGTGACCGCGCCGGGTCCCGTCAACAACCAGGTCTGCGTCGTCGTTCCGGGCACCGTCATCAACACCGGCAACGCGTGCGCGAACGTGAGCAATCCGCTCGCGCCGACGCTCGGCAAGAGCATCGTCCCGTCCACGATCGCCATCGGCGGCGCGGCAACGCTCACCATCGGCATCGGCAACAACAACAACGTCCCGATCTCGCTCAGCGCGCCGTTCACCGACACGATGCCCGCGGGCGTCACGACCACGACCGGCAACACGGGCACGTGCGGCGGCGTCACGGTCACCGGCACGTCGATCACCATGGCCTCGGGCTCCGCGGTTCCGACGGGCGGATGCACCATCGTTGTCGGCATCACGTCGAGCACTCCGGGCACCGTCACCAACGTTACCGGCGCGCTCTCGACCAACGTCGGCAACGCGCCGCCCGCGTCGGCCCCGATCACCGTCACGGCCCTCGGGCCCACGCTCGGCAAGAGCATCGCGCCCTCGACCATTCCCGTCGGCGGCACCGCGACGCTCACGCTGGCGCTCGGCAATCCGAACGGCGCGGCCATTACGCTCACTTCGCCGTTCACCGATCCGATGCCCTCGGGCGTGACCATCACGTCGGGCAACGGCGGAACGTGCGCAGGCGTCTCGGTCGTCCCGACGCTGATCTCGCTGCCGGCGGGTGCGTCGATTCCCGCGGGCGGATGTACGATCGTCGTCAGCGTGACGTCGGTGACGCCCGGCACGGTGATCAACACCACGGGCACGCTGGTGACGAACACGGGCACCGCGCCCGCCGCGCAGGCACCGCTCACGGTCACGATCGCGCCGCCGACGCTCGGCAAGTCGATCGCCCCGTCGACCATTGCGATCGGCGGCACCGCGACGCTTACGCTGACGCTCGGTAACCCGAACGCGATCGCGATCTCGCTCACGTCGGCGCTGACCGACACGATGCCCGCGGGCGTCACCATCTCCGGCGCCAACAGCGGCACGTGCGCGGGCGTCACGACGACCGCGACGACCATCACGGTTGCTTCGGGCACCACGCTCAACCCGGGCAGCTGCACGATCGTCGTGCCGATCACGTCGAGCACGCCAGGCACCGTCACCAACACGACCGGAACGCTGTCGACGACCTCCGGCACCGCGCCGCCGGCCTCGGCGCCGCTCTCCGTGACGGCGACAGCGCCGACGCTCGCCAAGACCATCGCCCCGGCCGTGATCGCCGCCGGCGGCAGCGCCACGCTTACCATCACCGTCGGCAATCCGAACGGCGCGCCGATCACGTTGAGCGCCGCGCTCACCGACACCATGCCCGCGGGCGTCACCATCACGGGCGCCAACACCGGCACGTGCGCGGGTGTCACCAACACGGTCAACACGGTGACGATGGCGTCGGGCACCACCGTCAATCCGGGCAGCTGCACGATCGTCGTGCCCATCACGTCGAGCACGCCGGGGTCCGTCACCAACACGACGGGAACGCTCAGCACGAGCGCAGGCAACGCGCCGCCGGCCTCCGCGCCGCTGACGGTGAACGCGCCGCCGACGCTCGCGAAGAGCATCGCGCCGTCGAGCATCGCCATCGGCGGCACGGCGACGCTGACGCTGACGCTCGGCAACCCGAATCCCGGCGCGATCACGCTCACCGCGCCGTTCAGCGATCCGATGCCTTCGGGCGTCACGATATCGGGCGCCAACACGGGCACGTGCGCGGGCGTCACGACGACCCCAACGACCATTACCGTCGCATCGGGCACCACGCTCAACCCGGGCAGCTGCACGATCGTCGTGCCGATCACTTCGAGCACGCCTGGCACCGTCACCAACACCACGGGACCGCTGGATACGTCGGCCGGCACCGCGCCGCCGGCCTCCGCGCCGCTCACGCTCACGGCCGTCGTGCCGACGCTCGCCAAGACCATCGCTCCTGCGACCATCGCGGTCGGCGGTACGGCAACGCTCACGATCACCGTCGGCAACCCGAATGCCGTGGCGATCACGCTCACCGCGCCGCTCACCGACACGATGCCGGCCGGCGTCACGATCACCGGCGCCAGCACGGGCACGTGCGCGGGCGTCACCAACACGCCGACCACGGTCACGATGGCGTCGGGCACGTCCGTCAATCCGGGCGGCTGCACGATCGTCGTGCCCATCACGTCGAGCACGCCGGGGTCGGTGACCAATACGACGGGGACGCTCACCACCAACGCAGGCAACGCGCCGCCCGCGTCGGCGCCTCTCGCGGTGAGTGCCCCGCCGACGCTCGCGAAGAGCATCGCGCCGTCGAGCATCGCCATCGGCGGCACGGCGACTCTGACGCTCACGCTCGGCAACCCGAATCCGGGCGCAATCACTCTGACCGCGGCTTTCACGGATCCGATGCCCTCCGGCGTCACGATCTCGGGCGCCAATACGGGCACCTGCGCCGGCGTCACGACGACCGCGACGACGATTACCGTTGCGTCGGGCACGTCGATCAACCCGGGCAGCTGCACGATCGTCGTGCCGATCACGTCGAGCACGCCGGGCACGGTCACCAACATCACCGGCCCGCTCGACACGTCGAGCGGCACCGCGCCGCCCGCGCAGGCGCCGCTCACGCTGACGGCCATCGCGCCGACGCTCGCCAAGGCCATCGCGCCCGCGACCATCGCGATCGGCGGCACGGCCACGCTCACGATCACGCTGGGTAACGGGAACGCCGTGCCGATCACGTTGACCGCCGCCCTCACGGACACCATGCCCGCCGGCGTCACGATCACGGGCGTCAGCACGGGGACGTGCACGGGCGTCTCGAACACGACCACGGCCATCACGATGGCAAGTGGCACGTCGGTTCCCGCCGGTGGTTGCACGATCGTCGTGCCCATCACGTCGAGCACGCCGGGGTCCGTCACCAACACGACCGGAACGCTCACGACCAACGCGGGCAATGCACCGCCCGCATCGGCGCCGTTGCTCGTCAATGCGCCGCCCACGCTCGCGAAGACGATCGCGCCGGCGAGCATCGCGATCGGCGGCACGGCGACGCTGACGCTGACGCTCGGCAACCCGAATCCGGGCGCGATCACGCTCACGTCGGTGTTCACCGATCCGATGCCCGCGGGCGTGACGATCACGGGCGTCAACACCGGCACGTGTGCAGGCGTCAGCACGACTGCGACGACCATCACGGTCGCCTCGGGCACCACGCTCAATCCGGGCAGCTGCACGATCGTCGTGCCGATCACGTCGAGCACGCCAGGCACCGTCA
>CAZIZD010000137.1:0-10500 GCA_964543615.1 uncultured Alcaligenaceae bacterium
GAGGCGCCGCCGCCGTTCTTCAGCCGCTTCGAGCGGCTGGCCGAGATCGTGGGTGTGGACGATGCCGCGGCCGGGCGTGAGCGTTACAAGTTCTATCGCGAGCGCGGCTACGAGCTGCGCGCGCACGACATGAGCAGGTTGTGAGCCCGCGGCCCTTTGCGCGAATGGTGACGCATGCCTAGCGCGCGCGAGCTGCTCGAGCAGGCCGACGCGCTCATGCGGCGCAATCGCTCGCCGCTGATGGACGACATCCCCGTTCTCACCGATTCAGTGCCCGAGGTCGTGAGGCGCCGCGAGACATCGCGTTCGCCGGAAGCTGAAGCGGGCGGGCCGGAAGCGGATGCGTCGAGCGACCCGGACACCATCCCGATGCTCACCGAGAGCGTGGCCGCCGTGTCCGACGAGACGGCCTCCGTGCCGGAGTCGCGCGCGGCGGTCGTGGACGAAGGCGACGCCTCGACGTGGCTGCGCACCGGCGGCGCGGAACCGTCGGTCATCGGCGATGCGCCCGATTCGATCGCGCGCGTTCCCGCGTTTGCGCACGAGGAACCCGAGGAGATCCTGGTCGAGGCGCCCGTCGAAGTCGAGGAGGCGTTCGACGAGGAGCTCGCCCTGCGCGACGCCGCCGAACCCGCACCCTTCGCCGGCGAGGCCGCACGCAACGCCGAGGAGGAAGCCGCGGAGGACGCCGCACGCAAGGCTGCCGAAGAGGCGGCATTGGAGGAAGCCGCGCGCAAGGCTGCCGAGGCGGCCGTTGCGCAAGAGGCCGCTGAAGAGGCCGCTGCGCAAGAGGCCGCACGAAGGGCTGCCGAGGAGTCCGTTGCGCAGGAGGCCGCACGAAAGGCTGCCGAGGAGTCCGTTGCGCAGGAGGCCGCACGCAAGGCCGCGGAAGAGGCTGCGCTGGAAGAAGAGGGAGCCGCGCGCAAGGCTGCCGAGGAGGCCGTTGCGCAAGAGGCCGCACGCAAGGCCGCGGAAGAGGCCGCGCTGGAGGAAGCCGCGCGCAAGTCCGAGGAGGATGCACGCAGGGCGGAGGAAGAAGCGCGCAAGACGGAACAGGAAGCCGCGCGCAAGGCGGAGGAAGATGCACGCAGAGCGGAAGAGGAGGCTGCACGCAGGGCGACGGACGAAGCGGCACGCAGTGCCGCCGAGGATGCGCGCTGGGCTTCGATGGCCGAGGAGATCCGCATGCAGGTGCTGCAGCGGATCGATCTCTTCACCGATACCGGCTTGCGCGACCAGCTCGGTGCGCGCCTGCAGCCCATCGTCGATCGCGCGAGCGCCGACTTGGTCGCCACCATCAACCAGCACGTGGGCGACCTCTTGCGCGCGTACGTCGCCGAGGCGATCGAGCGCGAGATCGAGAACTGGAAAAGCAACACCCGCAACCCGTGATCGCGCGCGGCGCGCGGGCCGGCTCGCGTTGCCGGCCGACGTTGTGATAACCTGATTCCATGATTTCCCATCGGTCCTACGTCGTGGCGTTTTATTTCTGGTACTCGCCAGAGGGGAACGCGCGACCGTAGAAGTCCTGACGCAACAAGGGAAATCAACGATTCGGGCGGCCCCAAAAAGGCTGCCCGAAGTGTTTTCTGGCCGCCCGGATTTTCGACGAACTCGAAGTCGAGGAGAGAGCCATGATTGTCGCGAAAGAACCCGATGCCGGCGAGACCGCGATCGCCGGCGTTGCAGCGAAGAAGCGGGTGAGCACCGTCGTGCGGGTGCGCGGCGTGCCCTTCGGCGGCACTGCCGTGCAAATGATCGCAGGGCCATGCTCGGTGGAGACCGAGCCTCAGATGCGCGCTGCCGCCGCGGCGGTGGCGGCGGGCGGCGCACGCCTCATGCGCGGCGGCGCGTTCAAGCCGCGCACCAGCCCCTACGCGTTCCAGGGCACGGGCATCGACGGCTTGCGGCTCCTCAAGGAATCGGCGGCGCGCCACGGTTTGCCCATCGTCACGGAGCTCATGGACGTGCGCATGCTCGACACGTTCCTGCGCGAGGGCGTGGACGTGATCCAGATCGGCACGCGCAACATGCAGAACTTCGACCTCCTGAAGGAAGTCGGCAAGGTCGACGTGCCGGTGATACTGAAGCGCGGCATGAGCGCGACCATCGCCGAGTGGCTCATGGCCGCGGAGTACATCGCCGCCGGCGGAAACCATCGCATCATGTTGTGCGAGCGGGGCATCCGCACGTTCGAGACGGCGTATCGCAACGTGCTCGACGTGACCGCCATCCCGATGCTCAAGCGCGAGACGCACCTGCCGGTGATCGTCGACCCGTCGCACGCCGGCGGCAAGGCATGGCTCGTCGAGGCGCTCGCGTGCGCGGCGGTGGCCGCGGGCGCCGACGGCCTGCTCGTGGAAGTGCATCCCAATCCGCCCGAGGCGTGGTGCGACGCCGACCAGGCGTTGGCGCCGGCGGAGTTCGCGCGGCTCATGCAGCGCCTCGAAGCGGTCGCGCTGTCCGTGGGCAGGTCCATGGCGCGCGGATCGGTCGGCGTGGCGGGCAGTCCTTCGACCCTCGCTTCGCCGGCTACGGCCGCGCAGCGCGAGGACATCCCGATGCTGCGGGATCACGCAGGCAGTTGCGGGGGCCCCCGATGAGCGACGACCCGGCCGCTATAATTTCACCACTTCATCTTCGGCCGCGCGCTTCGCGCGCCGTCTCCTGACATGGAACTCGCAAAGAGCTTCGAGCCTTCGCTCATCGAGGCGAAGTGGTATCCGCGCTGGGAAGGCAGCGGCTACTTCAAGCCGTCGATGCGGGATGGCGCGCGCCCGTACTGCATCCAGCTGCCGCCACCCAACGTCACGGGCACGCTGCACATGGGGCACGCGTTCCAGCAGACCCTCATGGATCTGCTGATCCGCTATCACCGCATGCGCGGCGACAACACGCTGTGGCAAGTGGGGACCGATCACGCCGGCATCGCCACGCAGATCGTCGTCACGCAGCAGCTCGCCGCGCAGGGGAAGAACCGCCACGACCTGGGCCGCGAGAAGTTCGTCGAGCGCGTGTGGGAGTGGAAGGAAGAGTCGGGCTCGGCGATCACGCGCCAGATGCGCAGGCTCGGCACGTCCGCGGACTGGTCGCGCGAGCGCTTCACGATGGACGCGGGCCTGTCGTCCGCGGTGCTCGAGACCTTCGTGCGCCTGTACGAGGACGGCCTCATCTATCGCGGCAAGCGCCTCGTCAACTGGGACCCGAAGCTCGGCACCGCGGTGTCCGACCTCGAGGTCGACAGCGAGGAAGAGCAGGGCAAGCTGTGGCAGATCCGCTATCCCCTGGCTGAAGGCGAAGGGAGCATCGTCGTTGCGACCACGCGCCCCGAGACGATGCTGGGCGACGTCGCGGTCGCGGTGAATCCGGAGGACGAGCGCTATCGCGACCTCGTCGGCAAGTCGGTCGTGCTGCCGCTCACCGGCCGCACGATTCCCGTCATCGCCGACGCCTACGTCGATCGCGAGTTCGGCACGGGCGCGGTCAAGATCACCCCCGCGCACGACTTCAACGACTACCAGATCGGCGCGCGTCATGGCCTGACGCCGATTTCGATCTTCAATCTCGACGCGACGGTCAACGACAGCGCGCCTGCGAAGTACCGCGGCCTCGACCGCTACGTTGCGCGCAAGGCGGTCCTCGCCGACCTCACGGCCGAAGGCCTGCTCGTCTCCGAGAAGGCGCACACGATGGTCGTGCCGCGCTGCGGGCGCACGGGCGAGATCGTCGAGCCGATGCTGACGGACCAATGGTTCGTCGACATGAAGAAGCCCGCGCCTGCGACGCATCCGTTCTTTCCGGGCAAGTCGATCCAGGACCTTTGCCTCGCCGCCGTGAGCGAGGGCGGTCTTCCCGCGGGTGCGCCCGGTGCGGGGGAAACGGTCACGTTCGTGCCGGCCGAATGGCTCAACACGTTCCTGCACTTGATCAACAACATCCAGGACTGGTGCATCTCCCGCCAGCTGTGGTGGGGCCACCAGATTCCCGCGTGGTACGACGATGCCGGCAACTTCTACGTGGCGCGCAGCGAGGACGACGCCCGCGCGCAGGCGCGCGCGAAGCTCGGGCGCGAGCCTTCTTCACTCGTGCGTGACGAGGACGTGCTCGACACGTGGTTCAGCTCGGCGCTGTGGTGCCACTCCACCCTAGGCTGGCCGGAACGGACCAAGGAGCTCGACACCTTCCTGCCCTCGTCGACGCTCATCACCGGCTTCGACATCATCTTCTTCTGGGTCGCGCGCATGATCATGACGACGACCTACTTCACCGGTCACGTGCCGTTCCGCGACGTCTACATCAACGCGATCGTGCGCGACGAGGAAGGCAACAAGATGTCGAAGTCGAAGGGGAACGTGCTCGATCCCATCGACCTCATCGATGGCATCGACGTGGACACGCTGGTGACCAAGGCCACGTCCAACATGATGGACCCGCGCCAGGCGGAGCGCGTCGCGCAGCGTACGCGCAAGGTGTTCGCCAACGGCATCCCGGCGTTCGGCGCCGACGCCGTGCGCTTCACGTTCGCGTCGCTCGCGACGTTCAACCGCACGCTCAACTTCGACCTGAACCGCTGCGAGGGCTATCGCAATTTCTGCAACAAGCTTTGGAACGCGACGCGCTTCGTGCTGATGAACGTCGAGGGCAAGGACTGCGGGCTGGACGAATCGCTTCCGCGGACCTACTCCTTCGTCGACCGCTGGCTGCTCGGGCGCCTGCAGCAGGCCAAGCACGACATCGCCACCAACATCGACGCGTATCGCTTCGACCTCGCCGCGCGCGCTCTCTACGAGTTCGTATGGGACGAGTTCTGCGACTGGTACGTGGAGCTCGCCAAGGTGCAGCTCTCGGCGGCCGATGCCGCGGGCGACGCCGCCGCGGCGCGCGGCACGCGCGCCATGCTCGTGCGCGAGCTCGAGGCGACGCTGCGCCTCGCGCATCCGTTCATCCCGTTCATCACCGAGGAGCTGTGGCAGACCGTGGCGCCGCTCGCCGGAAAGACGGGCGACACCATCTCGCTGCAGCCCTTCCCCAAGGCCAACTTCGAGCGCGTCGACAAGGACGCGAACGCCCGCATGGCCACGCTCAAGTCGCTCGTCGATGCCTGCCGCCGCCTGCGCGGGGAGATGAAGATCTCGCCCGACAAGCGGCCTCCGCTCTATGCGGCGGGCGACCGCGCGATGCTCGCGGAACTGACGCCTTACCTCACCGCGCTCGGCAAGCTCGCCGACGTGCGCGTGGTGGACGAGCTGCCGCAGACCGATGCGCCTACCGCCATCGCGGGCGACGTGCGGCTCATGCTGCACGTCGAGATCGACAAGGCCTCGGAGCGAGCGCGCCTGTCGAAGGAAGAGGCGCGCATCGCAGGCGAGGTCGTCAAGGCCGAGGCCAATCTCGGCAACGAGAGCTTCGTCGCGAGGGCGCCGGCCGCGGTGGTGGCGCAGATGCGCGATCGCCTCGTCGTCCACAAGGCCACGCTCGAGAAGGTCCGCGACCAGATACGGCGGCTGGGGTAGCGGCCACGGACCCGCGTCAGCCGACGCGCAGATAGCCCGTCACTTCCTCGCGGTCATGATAGAGCTGGCGCAGGACGAGTGACGGCCGCATGCCGTGCAACGCGGTGACGATGCGCTGCTCGCACCGCCGCACCTCGTCGTAGCGCTTCTTCATCGGCAGCTTCAGATTGAAGATCGCGCGGCGAGCGAGCCCTTCGCCGATCCAGCGCGACACGAGGTCGGCGATGCGCGCCGGCTGCTCGACGACGTCGCACACGAGCCAGTCCACGGGCCTGCGGGGCAGGAAGCGAAAGGCGTCTTCCCGGACGTGGCGCACGAGCCGATCCTCGCGAACCGCGCCTTTCAGGGGGCCGTTGTCGACCGCGGTCACGTGAAGCCCGCGCTGCGCTAGCTGCCACGTCCATCCGCCCGGCGCGGCGCCCAGGTCGACGGCGTGCATGCCGGGGCGGAGGAGGTCGCCTGCTTGCGCACCGAGGAAGACGTCGATTGCTTCCGCGAGCTTCTGCGTCGATCGCGATGGTGCGCCGGGCGGCATGCGCAGGCGCGGAATGCCGAGCGGCCAGTCCGCCACGCGCGCGTCGCTCTCGCCCACGTACGCTTGCGTGCCGCTCGTAAGGAAGATGCGCAGGCGCCGGCGCGCGTCCTCGCGCAACGACGCGCGCAGCGCCGGCTCGACACGCGACGTGAGTGCACGCGCGAGCGTGGACAGCGCCTTGCCCTCGTTGGTGTCGGGAAACTCGATCCAGACGCTGCGCCACGGGGGCGCAAACGACGCGGAAATCGCTTGCAGGAGGGGTGTTACGCGGTCCGGCCGGGCGACCGAGGCATCGGCGATCGCGAAGGGACCTTCGCCTGCGAATGCGCTGCGCACGAAGATGGGCGGCGCCTCGGACGAGGCGCGGTGCCACGCGTCGCGATCGACGCCCGTGCACGTGGCGGCGACGAAGGCATCGCTCTTCGCGGTGTCGAAGTCGAGCGTGGCGCCGGCACGCGCGGCGATGCGGCGCAGGTCCGCGGCAACCTCGGGCTCGAAGCCGCCGCGGCAATACGCGACGACGCGCAATTACGCGGGCTCGGGCGCCTTGCGCTTCATGAGCAGGACAGGGACCTGCTTCGGCGCGGCATCGCGGGGTGCGCCGGGCCGCATGGGCAGCGGCTGGTCAGGATTGCGCGCGTAGGCCTCCTCGCGCTCCTGCTCGCGGCGGCTTGGTACCGCGGCGGCCGGGCGTTCGCGCGGCACGCGCGGCTCGCGGACGTCGTCCGCGGCGCGTGGCTCGCGGGCTTCGCTTGCAGCGCGTGGCTCGCGGACTTCGCTTGCAGCGCGTGGCTCGCGGACTTCGCTCGCGGCGCGTGGGGCGCGCGGTTCCCGCGCCGGGCGCGGCTCGCGCGGCGCGCTCGAGGCCGCGGCCCGGAGTCCGTCCGCCGTGCGGACGTCGATCTTCTTCTTCAGCAGACGCTCGATTTCGGTGAGGTACTTCTCCTCCTCGGGAGCGACGAAGGAGATGGCCTCGCCCGTGGCGCCTGCGCGTCCCGTGCGGCCGATGCGATGGATGTAATCCTCGGGCACGTGCGGGAGCTCGTAGTTGACGACGAGCGGGAGGTCGTCGACGTCGAGGCCGCGCGCCGCGACGTCGGTCGCGACGAGGATCTCGAGCTTGCCCTCCTTGAACGCATCGAGCGCCTCGAGGCGCGCACCCTGCGTCTTGTCGCCGTGGATGGCCGAAGTCTCGAGCCCGTCCTTCTCCAGCTGGCGAGCGAGGCGCGACGCTCCGTGCTTGGTGCGCACGAAGCAGAGCACCTGGCGCAGGCCGCGCGACTTGACGATGCGCGCGAGCAGCGCGCGCTTCTCGTCCTGCGCGATCCTGTAGACGCTCTGCTCGACCGTCTCCGCCGCGGTGTTGCGCCGTGCAACCTCGATGAGCTCCGGCTTGTTGAGGAGCTGGTCGGCGAGCTTCTTGATCTCGGTGGAGAACGTGGCCGAGAAGAGCAGGTTCTGCCGCTTCGCCGTCACGGGCATCAGGGCCATGATGCGCTTGATGTCCGGGATGAAGCCCATGTCGAGCATGCGATCGGCCTCGTCGAGCACGAAGATCTCGACCTGCGACAGGTTGACCGAGCGCTGCTCCACGTGGTCGAGCAGGCGGCCGGGCGTGGCGACGAGAATCTCGACGCCGGCGCGCACGATGGGCAGCTGCTGCTTGATGTCGACGCCGCCGAACACGCAGGTCGAGCGCAGGCCGCTGTACTTGCCGTAGGTCTGGACGGCTTCCTCGACCTGGATCGCGAGCTCGCGGGTGGGCGCGAGGATCAGCGCACGCACGGGATGACGCGCCGGCGACGGGCTCGTGTTGGCCTGCGGCATCAGCTTGTCGAGGATCGGGAGGGCGAAGCCGGCCGTCTTGCCGGTGCCGGTTTGCGCGCCGCCCATGACGTCGCGTCCTTGCAGGATCACCGGGATGGCCGTGGCCTGGATGGGGGTGGGACTCGTATAGCCGGTTTCGGCGACGGCGCGGAGAATCTCCGGACGCAGGCCGAGCTCGGCAAAGCTCGTGGCACTCATTTGGACTCCTGGCGCGGCCTACCGCACGGGGGCGGCTTCCGGTCCAGGCAGCGTTCGAAAACGTCTCGAAGGAAGCGCGAGGGTGGCGAATCAGTCGTTGCCCGAGGCAACGCCGCCCTGCGCGGGTTTGGGCGGTGACCGGAACGGCCGCCCGAATTGGTATTGTAGCCTAAGTTATTCTTTTTTCAAAATATTGCTGGTGTGGCCCGGGCTTTGCATCGTACAATGGGCGGTTTTTCGCAGCGCAGCAACAGCGCAGCAACCGCAGTTGGCAACGCCCCCCTTTTCGATTGCGAAACATGAAACGCGAGCACCTCCGCAACATTGCCATCATCGCCCACGTCGACCACGGCAAGACCACGCTGGTCGACAAGCTCCTCGTGCAGGCCGGGACCTTCGCCAAGCACCAGCACGTCGCCGAGCGCGTGATGGACAGCAACGACATCGAGCGCGAGCGTGGCATCACGATCCTCGCCAAGAATTGCTCCATCGACTACCACGACCATCACATCAACATCGTGGACACGCCCGGCCACGCCGACTTCGGCGGTGAGGTCGAGCGCGTGCTCGGCATGGTCGACGGCGTGCTGCTGCTGGTCGACGCGGTCGAAGGTCCGATGCCGCAGACGCGTTTCGTCACCATGAAAGCGCTGCAGCAAGGGTTGAAGCCGATCGTGGTGGTCAACAAGGTCGATCGTCCCGGCGCACGTCCGGAGTGGGTCGTCAACCAGACGTTCGAACTCTTCGACAAGCTCGGCGCTTCCGACGAGCAGCTCGACTTCCCGGTGGTCTACGCCTCCGCGCTCAACGGGTGGGCGACCCTCGACGTCAAGGTGGCCAAGGCGGGCGTGCCGGGCGACGACGGCACGATGCGTCCCCTTTTCGAGACGATCATCGGGTCAGTGCCCGTTCCGTCGGGCGACGTCGACGGGCCGCTGCAGTTCCAGGTGAGCGCGCTCGACTACTCGAGCTATCTCGGCCGCCTCGCGATCGGCCGCATCCGCCGCGGAACGATGGTCCCGGGACAGGAAGTTGCCGTGCTCGCGCAGAACGCGGTGGAAGGCGCTGCGGTCAAGAAGGCGAAGATCGTGCAGGTGCTGGGCTTCTCCGGCCTCGAGCGCAAGGCGATCGCGTCGGCCTGCGCCGGCGACATCGTGATGGTCACCGGAATCGATGACGTCGGCATCGGCACGACCCTCGCCGCGGTCGACGTGCCCGAGGCGCTGCCGCCGATCATGGTCGACGAGCCCACGCTGTCGATGTATTTCCAGGTGAACACGTCCCCGCTGGCCGGACGCGAAGGCAAGTACGTGACCTCGCGCAACCTGCGCGAGCGCCTGCAGAAGGAGCTCCTGACCAACATGGCGCTGCGGGTCGAGGAGACGGGCGAGACCGACTCGTTCCTGGTGTCGGGCCGCGGCGAGCTGCATCTGACGATCCTCATCGAGAACATGCGGCGCGAGGGCTTCGAGCTCGCGGTGTCGCGCCCGCGCGTGGTTCTGCGCGAGATCGCCGGCGAGACCTGCGAGCCGTACGAGAACTTGTCGGTCGACGTCGAGGAAAGCCACCAGGGCGCGGTGATGGAAGCCCTCGGCACTCGCCGCGCCGATCTCACCAACATGGAATCCGATGGCCAGGGCCGCACGCGCCTCGAGTACCGGGTGCCGGCACGCGGCCTCATCGGCTTCCAGGGCGAGTTCATGAACATGACGCGCGGCACGGGCCTCATGAGCCACGTGTTCGACAACTATGCCCCGGTCAAGGGTGAGATCCCCGAGCGCCGTAACGGCGTCCTGGTCTCGGCCGAGGATGGCCCGGCCGTGGCCTACGCGCTGTGGAAGCTGCAGGAGCGCGGGCGGATGTTCGTCTCGCCCGGCGAGATGCTGTACGAGGGCATGATCATCGGCATCCACAGCCGCGACAACGACCTCGTGGTCAATCCCATCAAGGGCAAGCAGCTCACCAACGTTCGCGCGTCGGGCACCGACGAGGCCGTGCGCCTCGTGCCGCCGATCGAGCTCACGCTCGAGTACGCGGTGGAGTTCATCGCCGACGACGAGCTGGTCGAGGTGACGCCGAAGTCGATCCGCATCCGCAAGCGGTTCCTGAAGGAGCACGAGCGGAAGAAGGCGGCCCGCGAGGCGGCTTGAACTACCGTGAACGAGTGAACGGGTGAACGAGTGAAGGCGCCCGACACAAGTGCCTCCGGCATGAGGGCTGGCTACCGGATCTCGATGCGCTTGACCCATTCACCCGTTCACCCGCTCACCGCTTCACAGTGATCCGCGCCGTCCTCTTCGATCTCGACGACACGCTGGTCGATCACCAGGAGGCCAGCCGCGCCGCCATCGCGGGCGTGCGCGAGCGCTTCACGGCGCTGCAGGCGCGCGAGGTCGACGATCTCGTGCGCGAGAACCAGCGCATCCT
>CAZIZD010000138.1:0-10484 GCA_964543615.1 uncultured Alcaligenaceae bacterium
CGGCCCTTTCGCCTTGTCCTTTCCGTAGCCTTCGGCCGAGGCCTGGGCGATCAGCTCGCCGAGCGGGCTCGGCGCTTCGCCGGCCTTGGTCTTCCAGTACAGGCCGTCGCGCTTGCCCGGGGTGCTGATGAGGCGGCGCGCGTACTCGGGGACGCCGTCGCCGTTGCGGTCCTCGGACGCGTACTCGCGCTGCGCGTCGACGATCGCCTGCAGCACGTTGATCGTGTTGAGCTCGTTGGCGCCGATCCGGCGCGCGTTGAGCTCGTCGAGGCCGGCGGCGGTGTCGAAGCGCCAGCGGTCGCCGTCCTTCACGAGCGGGAACGCAAACGGGAAGTCGTCCTTGCCGATGACGAGCCTGGCGCCGTTGCCGTCGACCGTGATCGAGTGCTTGGCGTCGTATTCCGCGACGAAGGCGTTGGCCGCCGCGCGATCGGCGACCTTGTCGCCGGAGGAGAGCGTGCTGCCCGCGTGACCGAGCACGGCGCGCAGCTCGCCCAACTTGTCGTCCTTGACCGCGGCGACGAGCGCCGCGACGGCGTCGTCGGGCGTTGCGAACGTGCGCTGCGCGGTTGCCTTGTCGGCCGCCGCGGCGGTGGCCGCGAAGAGAACCAGCGCCAGCACGATGACCACGAGAATGAGTCCCGCGTTGCCGCGGGCGTGCGATTCGACGTCTTCATGAGTCATGACAGTTCTCCTAGCGCCGACCGCCGCCGCCGCGTCCGCCACCGCCGCCGGCACGCGCTCCGCCACCACCGCCACCCGCGCGTGCCGCACCGCTGCTGGCCCCACCGGCGCGCTGCATGTTGCCGGAGGACCGTGACGCGTTCATGCTGGACGCGCCGCGATTGCTGTAGTCGCGCGTCTGCGCGCCTCCGCCGCGCGTGTCGAAGGCCGAGGCACCGCCGCCGCGGTTGCTGTAGTCGCCAGCCCCGCCGCGGTTACCGGCACCACCATAGTCTCCGCGGCCGCCTTGCATGTCGCGGGTTGCCGCGCTCGTTCCGCGATTCCCCGCATCGCGCGGCACTTCGCCACGCTGGATCGCCTGCTGCCCGCTTTCCGCGCGCCCACGGAACTGCTCGCGCGACGCCGCGTTGGCGTTCTGCCCGCGGCCGTACTGCTGCGACACCTTCTGGTCGCGGTACGGCACCGCGCCGCGGTGCTCGACGTTGTGATTCCAGTTGCCGTTGCTGATGTTCGTCTTGTTGAAGTTGTTGTAGCGGTTGACGTTGATGTTGACGTCGCCCCGGCCCCAGTTGCAGTTGCCCCACAACGCACCGCCTACGATGACGCCCGCGGTGAAGCCAAGGAGCGCGCCGCCGGCGACGTAGCCCGGCGGGTAGTAGTAATACGGCGGATAGGAGGGGTAGGGCCACGCGCCGTAGACCACGGTCGGGTTGTACGTGGGCACGTACACGACCTCTGGGTTGGCCGGCTCGATCTTGATGACGGTGGTGTTGTTTTCCTGCGCCGTGACGACCTTCTGCTGCTCCGAGTCCTTCAGCGAGCCCTGCGCCTGCGCCTTCTGACGCAATCCCTGCGCGGTGGCGAGGACGTCCTGCTGCTGCGCGAGGAACGCGTCGCCGAGCTTCTGCGTCCAGTCGAGTTTCTCGTTCATCATCGCGAGCACCTGCGGGAACACGACGAGCGACTTGACGCTCGGGTCCCACGACTGCTGCTGCAGCGCATCCTCGAGGGCCTTATCCTTGAGGCTCGCATTGGCTTTCTGCCAGCGCGCGGCCTCGACGATCTCGAGCGGGTAGGTCGACGCTATCAACACTTGGGCGAGTAGGTCGTCCGGTTACAGCGCGATGGGCGCCAGGAGCTGGTCGAGCTCGCCCTGCGAGAAGGACTTGCCGCCCTGCTGCGATGCGCCGGGCGGCGGCGTGCTCGCGGGGGCGGGGGTGACCGGTGTTTGCGCCGGCAGCGGCATGGCGAGGCTCGCGCACACCGCCAGCGCCATCACTCTCGTGTATCGCTTCATGTGGCCATCCGTGCGACCGGGGGTCGCGTTACTTGATCGTGTCACCGCGTACTTGCATGCACGCGCCATGTGCCCGGCAAAGGGAGCGGGGCGCCGCCCGCCGTTGCAGCCTTGCCTGCGCTTCGCAGCATAGCCTCTTCCCGGAGACACGGCTTGATCCAGCGCACATCGCGACCTCTGCGCGGCGCTAGCATGGGCGCATCGCCCTGCGAGAAGGGAGTCGCGATGCGCTCGAAGCTGACGGTCATGATCCTGGCGGCGGCAGTGGCGGGCGTGCTCGCAGGCTACGCTGCCCACGCGTTGCAGCCGGATGCCGCCGGCCAGGCGACCATCGCCGGTTACTTCTCGGTGATGGCTGATATCTTCCTGCGGCTCATCAAGATGATCATCGCGCCGCTCGTGTTCTCCACGGTCGTCGCGGGCATCGCCAACACCGGAGACGCCAAGACGGTCGGCCGCATCGGCGTGAAGGCCCTGGCCTGGTTCATCACAGCGTCGCTTGTTTCGCTGCTGCTCGGCATGACTTTCGCGAACCTCTTCCAGCCAGGCGCGAACCTCACGATGCCGCTGCCCGAAGCAGGCACCGCGACCAGCCTCAAGACGGGCAGCCTGTCGCTCAAGGAGTTCATCGTCCACGTCTTCCCGAAGAGCTTCTTCGAGGCGATGGCGACCAATGAAATCCTCCAGATCCTCGTGTTCAGCCTGTTCCTGGGCTTCGCGCTCACGGGCGTGCGCAACCGGCCGGCGGTGACCATGGTCAAGTTCATCGACGAGCTCGCGCACGTGATGCTGAAGCTCACCGAGTACGTGATGTGGTTCGCGCCGATGGGCGTCTTCGGTGCCGTCGCCGCGGCGATCACGGTGCAGGGCATCGGCGTGCTCGTCACCTACGGCAAGTTCATCGGGACGTTCTATCTCACGCTGCTCGTGCTGTGGACGGTTCTCGTCGCCGCCGGCTTCGTGTTCCTGGGCGGGCGCGTCTTCGCGCTGATGAAGTCCCTGCGCGAGCCGATGCTCATCGCCTTCACGACGGCCAGCAGCGAGGCCGCGTATCCCAAGGTGATGGAGCGGCTCGACCGCTTCGGCGTCAACGAGCGCGTGACTGCCTTGACGCTGCCGCTCGGCTACTCGTTCAACCTCGACGGCTCGATGGTCTACCAGGCGTTCGCCGCGCTGTTCATCGCGCAGGCGTACGGCATCGAGATGTCGCTCGGCACACAGGTCACGCTCCTGCTCGTCATGATGCTGTCGAGCAAGGGTGTCGCCGGCGTGCCCCGCGCGTCTTTGGTGGTCGTCGCCGCAGTCCTGCCGATGTTCGGGTTGCCGGAGGCGGGACTGCTGCTCATCATGGGGATCGATCACTTCCTCGACATGGGCCGCACCGCCACCAATGTCGTCGGCAACGGCATCGCCACGGCCGTGGTGGCGAAATGGGAAGGCGCGCTGGGTCCGCAGCAGCCGGAGGACGAAAGTCCCGCCCGCACACCAGCGAGTGCGGAGTCGCCGGTGTGACAGTGCTCGCCTGGCTCGCATTCGCATTCGCCGCGCTCGCGCCGAGTGCTCTCGCTGCGGCACCCGCCGCGTGGCCGGACGCATTGTCGGAGCGGGCCGCGCGCATCAAGTCGACCGGTGTGGTGCGGATCGGCTATCGCGATGCGATCGTTCCATTCGCCTTCCTGGGACCCGGCGGCGTGCCCACCGGTTACTCGATCGACTTGTGCCGCGCGATCGTCGATGCGCTGGCCGACGACCTCGGCGTGGCCAGGCTTGGGATCGACTTCGTGCGCGTGACTGCGCAGGACCGCATCGAGCGCGTCGCGACGGGTGACGTCGATCTCGAGTGCGGCGCGACCACGATCACCGCCGCGCGCGCAGAGCGCGTTGCGTTCTCTCCTGTCGTCTTCGTGTCCGGGACCCGGATCGCGGTCCCGCGCGCGAGCAAGGTGCGCGGCGTCGGCGACCTCCGGGGCCGGCGCGTGGCGGTGGTGGCGGGAAGCACCAACGAGGCAGCGATGCGCGAGATCGACCGCCTGCGCGGTTTGTCGATCGCATTCACCGCCGTGCCGGATCACGGCGCGGCGCTCGACGCGATGCTCGAGGGCCGCGTGGAAGCGATTGCGGCGGACGACGTGCTGCTGCGCGGCTTGCTCGCCGGTCGCGCGCAACGCGACACGATGGTTGTCGGCCCGATGCTGTCGTTCGAGCCCTACGGCATCGTCCTGCCGCGCGACGTGCCGGAGTTCTCGCGCGCGGTCGGCCGATCGTTGGGCGCGCTGGCCGACAGCCGCGAGATCGCCTGGATCTACGACAAGTGGTTCGTCCGGCCGCTGCCGGGCGGACGCGCCCTCGACATGCCGATGAGCGTTGAACTCAGGCGCTCGTTCGAAGCGCTGGGCTTGCCCGTGCAATAGCCGGCGCCGCTCACTTGGGCGTCTGCTTCTGCTCCTCGCGTGTCTTGGCCGCGGCCTCGCCTGCGCGCTGCGTGTAGCCCTTGTCTTCCGTCGCGCTGTGGACGTTCTGCCGGCTGGCGGCGCGACGGGCCGCCTTGGCTTCGGCGGACATGCCGGTGCCGCCCGACTTGGCGGCGGCTTCGCCGGCACGTTGCGTGTACCCCTTGTCCTCGGTGGTCGACATCACCGCCTGCCGTTTGGTCGTGGTGTCGGGCATGACCTTAGGCATGTCCTTGCTCTCCGCGGCCTTCGCGGCGGCTTCGCCGGCCCTTTGCGTGTAGCCTTTGTCTTCCGTGGCTTTCCGCACGTTCTCCGAACTTGCCGCACGCCTGGCGGCAGCCGGGTCCTGGGGCGGCGCGGTCGTCGCCGGCGTCTGCGCCGCAGCGACGGCGGCGCACGCGGTTGCGATCAACGCAATCAGGAGTCGATTCATTTGGCCTCCGTGCAGGCTAGAACATGATCTTCGCGAGCATGAGCCCGGTGAAGACCGCAACCGCGGTCGAGACGAGGCCGGGGATCATGAACGAGTGGTTGAGAACGTACTTGCCTATCTTCGTGGTGCCCGACAAGTCGAAATTGATGGCCGCGATCAGCGAGCCGTAGGTCGGTATGAAGAAGTAGCCGTTTACCGACGGGAACATCGCGATCAGGAACTGCGGCGGAATGCCAAGCGCGATCCCGAGCGGCATCAGCGCTCGCGTCGTCGCCGCCTGGCTGTACAGCAGCACGGAGGCAAAGAAGAGCCCGAACGCGAACGTCCAAGGAGCGGCTTCCGCGAGGTGCCCGATCGCCGGCACGATCACGTCCCTGTGGGCCGCGATGAAGCTGTCGCCCAGCCACGCGAGGCCGAAGATGCCGATCACCGCCACCACGCCCGCCTTCAACGTGGCGGTCTTTGGCACCTCGTCGACGCTCACCTTCGTTACGAGCAGCATGATCGCCGCCACCGACAGCATGACGATCTCGATGACGATCGGCATCGGGAGCGGAGCCTTGGCCCCGGGAAGCTGCCGCAGAGCAGGGAAGAAGCCGAAGATCACGACCAGCGCGACGCCCGCGAGGAAAATCAATGCGGAACTCTTCGCGGACGGCGACAGCGGCGGCCGCTCTGCTGCGCTCTTGGGCGCCGGGATCTTGCCGGCTGCCAGCCGCGCCTGGTACTCCGGATCGTCCTTGAGGTCCTTGCCGACGAACATTGAGACGATCGCGGCGACCACGACGCCGGTGAGGGTCGCGGGCACGCAGATCATCAGGATCTGCGGCAGGCCCCACTGCGTCATCCCCTTCTCGGCAAACAGGCCGATCATCGCCGCAGTGGCGGCCGCGACCGGGCTCGCCGTGATCGCCTGCTGCGAAGCGATCGTCGCGACCGCCATCGGCCGCTCGGGCCGGATGCCGCTCTGGTGCGCGGTCTCGTAGATCACCGGCAGGAGCGGATACACGATGTGGCCGGTGCCGGAGACGAACGTGAAGCACCATGTGGTCAGCGGTGCAACGATGGTCACGTATTTCGGATTGGCGCGGATGATGCGCTCGGCGATGCGCACAAGGAAGTCAATGCCGCCCGCCGCATCCATCACCGAGGCCGCCATGATGACGGCGAGGATGATGAGCATAACGTCGACCGGCGGCGACGTGGGCGCGACGCCGAATGCCGCCGTCAGCACAAGGAGCCCGACGGCACCCCAGAGACCCAACCCAATGCCGGAGAATCGCGCCCCCATCCAGATGGCGGCGAGGACGACGACGAACTGCAGAACGATCGAGACTGTCATGGGCGCTCCTTGCGCCCGACGTTGGGGCCTTCGATTCTGCTATTGCTCGAACTTCGGGCTGATCAAATTATCGAACGAGAACACTTCGTCCCACTTGTCCTGGGTCAAGAGCTTGCGTTCGCGCACGACGATCTCGTGCAGCGATTTCCCGGTCTCATAGCCTTCGCGTGCTATGTCGGCGCACTGCTTGTAGCCCAGAACAGGCTTGAGCACCGTCACGATGCCGAGCGAGTTCAGCACCATGTCGCGCGTGCGCTCCGCATTCGCGGTGATGCCGTCGATGCAGTGCACGCGCAGCGTGTCCACCGCGTTCTCCATGGCGGAGATCGACGTGAAAAGCGCGAACGTGATCACCGGCTCCATGACGTTTAGCTGGAGCTGCCCCGCCGACGCGGCGAGCGTCACCGTCAGGTCGAGACCGATCACGAGGAAGCCCACCTGGTTCACGACTTCGGGCATGACCGGGTTCACCTTGCCCGGCATGATCGAGCTGCCGGGCTGCATCTGAGGCAGGTTGATCTCGTTGAAGCCGCAGCGGGGCCCCGACGCCAGCAGGCGGATGTCGTTGCAGATCTTCGTGAGCTTCGCCGACGTGCGCTTCAGCACGCCGGACAGCAGCACGTAGGCGCCGGTGTCGGAAGTGGCTTCGATCAGGTCGCCGGCCAGGATGAACTTGGTCCCGGTGATCTCCGAAAGATACTTGGTGGCGAGCTCCGGATACCCGGGGTGCGCGGTGACAGTGGTGCCGATCGCCGTGGCGCCGAGGTTGATCTCGTGCAGGAGCGCGCGGACTTCGGCGATGCGGTGCACTTCCTCGCCGATCGTGGTGCCCCACCCGTGGAACTCCTGGCCGAGCGACATGGGCACGGCGTCCTGCAAATGCGTGCGGCCCATCTTGAGCACGCGCTCGAACTCCTTGCCCTTTGCGTAGAACGCGTCCTGCAACCTCGACAGCGAGTCCATGTACGCGGTGAGGCGCAGGATCAGCGCCAGGCGGAACGCGGTCGGGTAGACGTCGTTGGTCGACTGCCCGAAGTTCACGTGGTCGTTCGGGTTGACGAACTGGTACTCCCCCTTCTTGTGGCCGAGCGACTCGAGTGCCAGGTTGGCGATCACCTCGTTGGCGTTCATGTTGGTCGAGGTGCCGGCGCCGCCCTGGATGAAGTCGGTCACGAACTGGTCGCGCATCTCGCCCGCGATCAGGCGGTCGCAGGCCGCGACGATGGCGTTGGCGATGCGCGGGTCGAGCACGCCGAGGTCGCGGTTGGCGAGCGCGGCCGCCTTCTTCACGTAGCCGAACGCCTTGACGAAGAACGGCTCCGCCGACATCGAGATGCCGGTGATGTGGAAGTTCTCCTTGCCGCGCAGCGTCTGCACGCCGTAGTACGCCTCGTCCGGAATCTCCTTGGTTCCGAGGAAGTCCTTCTCGATGCGAGACATTCGTTTTCTCCTTCGCGGGCTACAGGCCCTCGCGCATCATCTTGCGCCTGACGAAGGCGATCTGGGTCTGCAGCGGCAGGTTCTTGGGGCACACGTCGTGGCAGGCGAGCAGCGACATGCATCCGAACACGCCGGCGTCGTCGCCTATCAGCTCGTAATACGCGGCATCGTCGCGCTTGTCGCGCGGATCCAGCCGGAACCGCGCGATCTTGGCGATCCCCACCGCCCCGACGAAGTCGCTGCGCATGCGGGCGGTGCCGCAGGATGCGACACAGCATCCGCACTCGACGCAGCGGTCGAGCTCGTTGAGCTTCTCCGCGAGGTCGGGGTCCATCGGCTCCTCGATGCGCGTGCGGTCGACCTCCTCGCGCTTGGCGTGCAGCCACGCTTCGAGGCGCTCGCTCATGCCGCGCATCCACTTGCCCGTGTTGACTGAGAGGTCGCCGATCAGCTCGAACACGGGAAGCGGCGCGAGCGTGATGTCCGGCCCGACGTCCTTGGTGAGCGTGCGGCATGCGAGCGTGGGCCGGCCGTTGACCATCATCCCGCAGCTGCCGCAGATGCCGGCGCGGCACACGAAGTCGAACTGGAGGCTGGGGTCGAGGCTCTCGCGAATCTCGTTCAGCGCCATGAACAGCGTCATGCCGTGCGACTGCTCGATCTCGTAGGTCTGCATGTGCGGCACGTCGCCCGGCTGCTGCGGGTTGTAACGCAGCACGTGCAGGCGGATCTTCTCGCCGTTCTTCGGGACCTGCGCTTGATCGTGCTCGGCGTTCATGCGGAGAACCTTTCGTCGATGCGCTCGTTGCGGCCGCGCAGCGCCTCGGGCAGCAGCGCTTCGTAGGGCATGAGGAGGCGCTGCCGTTCGAAGCGGTCGGCGACGCGCTCCTTCACCGCGTCGACCTCGGCCTGGCGGGGGGCGGTGGCGGGGTGGTCGATGTAGTCCTTGGTGCCGTAGCCTCGCCAGCCGGGCGGCAGCTCCATGCGGGCGACGTCGAGCCGCTCGTAGCCGAGCGTGGGCAGCGTGTCGCTCTCGTTGCGCCACGTCGCGAGCGTGCGGCACAGCCACTGCGCGTCGTCGCGACGCGGGAAGTCCTGGCGGAAATGCGCGCCGCGGCTTTCGGTGCGCGTGAGCGCGCCGTAGGCGACGGTGAGGGCAAGCTTCAGCATCTTGCGGGTGCGGTATGCGATGACGAGCTCGGGATTGTTGCCCGGCGCACTCGAGCGCAGGCCGATGTCGCGGCTGCGCACGAGGAGCTGTTGCAGCTCCTCGACCGCCGCCGACAGGTCCTCGCCGCGGCGGAAGATGCCCACCTTGGCCGTCATGATCTCCTGCATCCGCGCACGCAGCGCCGGCGCGCTCTCGCTGCCGCGTGCGACGAGGATGCCCGCGAGCGAAGCCTGCTCGCGCTCGAGGAACTCGCGCACGACCCCGGTGGGGATATCGACGTCGTTCTCGATCCGGTCACAGAAGTCCGCGACGAACTCGCCCACGATCATGCCAGCGACGACGGTCTCCGCCACCGAGTTGCCACCGAGGCGGTTGAAGCCATGCATGTCCCAGCAGGACGCTTCACCGGCGGCGAAGAGTCCCTTGAGCGACGGATTCTCACCCGTCGGACGCGTGCGCACGCCACCCATGGTGTAGTGCTGCGCGGGACGGACCGGGATCATGTCGCGCGTCGGGTCCACGCCGAGGAAGTAGTGGCAGATCTCGAACACCTCGCGCAGGTTGTTCTTGATGTGCTTGTCGCCGAGGAGCGTGATGTCGAGCCACAGGTGATCGCCGAAGCGGCTCTTCGCCCCCTTGCCCTTGGCGATGTGCTCTTCCATGCGACGCGACACGACGTCGCGCGACGCGAGCTCCTTCTTCTCGGGCTCGTAGTCGGGCATGAAGCGATGGCCTTCACCGTCCTTCAGCAGGCCGCCGTCGCCGCGGCAACCTTCGGTGACGAGAATCCCCGCGGGAAAGATGCCGGTGGGATGGAACTGCACCGCCTCCATGTTGCCGAGCGCCGCCACGCCCGTCTCGAGCGCGATGGCGTGGCCGATGCCCTCGCAGATCACCGCATTTGTCGTGACGCGATAGAGACGGCCTGCGCCGCCGGTCGCGACGACCGTGGCCTTGGCGACGTACGCGCAGAGCTCGCCGGTGATGAGGTCGCGCACGACCGCGCCGTAGCAGCGGCCCGCATCGTGGATGAGCGCCAGCGCCTCGGTGCGCTCGTGCACGGGGATCGACGCAGCGATCGCCTGGTCCCCCACCGCCTGCAGCATCGCGTGGCCGGTGCAATCGGAGACGTAGCACGTGCGCCACTTCTTGGTCCCGCCGAAGTCGCGCTGGGCGACGAGCCCGTGCGCCTCGTCGCGCTCGGTGATCGTGACCTTCTGTCCGTTGATGACGACCTCGCGGTCGCCCTTGCGCACGCGGCTCCACGGCACGCCCCATGCGGCAAGCTCGCGCACCGCCTTGGGCGCGGTGTTGACGAACATCCGCACCACTTCCTGGTCCGCGCCCCAGTCGGAGCCGCGCACCGTGTCCTCGAAGTGAATGTCTTCGTTGTCGCCCTGGCCCTTGATGACATTGCCGAGCGAGGCCTGCATGCCGCCTTGCGCGGCCTTGGAGTGGGAACGCTTGGACGGGACGAGCGAGAGGATCGTCGCGGAGTGGCCGCGCCGGCGCGCGCCGATGGCCACGCGCAGTCCCGCGAGTCCGCCGCCGATCACCAGCACGTCGGTATAGAGGATCTTCATTTCGACGGCTCCGCCTTGACTGCGGCCGGCACGTAGCGCTCGCCCACGTGATCGCGATGCGCATAGCCGATCTTCATGTACGCG
>CAZIZD010000139.1:0-6050 GCA_964543615.1 uncultured Alcaligenaceae bacterium
GGCCTTCACCTTCGTGTTGGTGAGGTAACCCGCCAGCATGCCCGGGTTCGCGTTCGAGTTGGCGACCGCGGCCTCGAGGTCGAGGAAGTGCTGCCACGCCACGGTCGCACCATTCGCGCCGGCCGTCGATGTGCCGATGCCGGTCGTGTTGCGGATGCCGCGGATGTTCACGCCCGTGCCCACGCCGTTGATGCACTGGTCCTCCAGGAGCACCGCCGCGCCCTGCAGCAGGTCGTCGCGGATCATTCCCTCCAGCGAGATCGCCGACTGGATCAGCGCCTGCTTCGAGTACTCGACGTACGCGCCGATGCGCTTGGGCGACAGCGTGAGCTTCGCGGTCTGCGGGTTCGTCTCGGACGCCGAGCCGATTTCCGTCAGCATCCCCAGCGTGCCGGCGACGGCCTTGCGCGGGATGTCGATGTTGCCGGTGAGCCCCGGCAGAATCTTCACGCCCAGCGGCCCCAGCACCAGCATGTTGCGAAGCGCGTCGACGTACAGGTCCGCCCGCAGGTCGGTCGCGACCAGGTTGCCGGCCTCGGTGCTCGTGCCCACGTTGAAGTCGCGCCGACCCGCGCCCCAGAAGTCGGACGGCACATAGAAGCCCTCCGCTTCGCGCCCGCTACGGCGCGCGAGCTCCTGGCTGAGCTCGCGTTCGTAGCCTGCTTTTGACCAGTCGCCGAGCACGGCGGCGCGGATCGCGCGACCGAGCGAGTACTCGAGCTCGCGGGGGCGCAGGTCGAGCCGCATCGCCGACGAGCTGCCCGACTGCATGCGGGTCATGATCGTTTCGCGGAACTGGTCGACGCTGACGCCGCGCTGGCACGCGTCCGCGATGTCGTTGGGCTGAAGGTACTCGGTGTATTGCGAACCCAGCGCGACGATGCCCTTCACGCGGTCCGCTTCGATGTTCGCGCCGACACGCGGCGCATTGGTGTTGTCGTTCATGGTGATGTCCTTTGAATGAGGGAATCCAGAATGCGGGTTGGCAGGAGGTGCGGCGCTAGCCGCACGGCCCACCCCTACGTCGGTGTCGGCCGGGATCGGGACGATGGACGCCTCAAACGGGGCCCAGCGCGTAACCCGGTAGATGGGAACCTCTTCGCCTCCTCGGGCGCGCATGGCGGCCGCGGTGGCGCGATAGAACTGATCGCCATAGAGCGCTCGCATCTCGCGTTCGAAGGTGTCGCCGTCGATCTCGCGCGCCACAATCGCACCGTCGGCGCCACGCTTTTCCTCGCGCACCTTGTGGATCATGTAGCCGACTGAAACGAGCGTCCGGATACCATCTTCCACGTCCTGCCGCACCTCGACCCCGAGCGCCGAGCGCGAGAACTTCGCGGTCCCGCGCAAGACCTTGTCGTGGTCCAGATTCACCGAGCGCAGCACGCCGATTTGCCGCTCGGGGTTGTGGTTGAGCAGCAGCGGATGACGGCCGTCGCGCAGGCGCGAGAGATCGACCGACTCGGGCGAGTGGTCGAGTATCTCGATGCCGAAGTAGCGCTCGACCGGGAACTCGGACGAGATCGCCATGCTGACGACGCGCGGGTCGTCCTTGGACGCACGCGCGTCCATCGTGAACGTGCGATTACCCTTCATGCGGCTTGCTCCATTGGCGCGCCCTTCGCGCTTGTGGCGAAGGCACCAATGAAAACGGGCCGACGCCGTTGGCAACCACACCGCGTGTGCAGTGTGACCGCGCTCGGAAGTCGACCCGCCAGGGTGACTCGATCCGCTGCTGGTCTCTCGATCCTTACCCGCCGTTGCGGGCGCCGCCTGGCTAAGGGATCGAGCCGCATCGGCTCGAACGTGAAGCGATTATGCCGTAACGAATTCGGCATGTGCAGAGGCGAGTGCCACTTTTTAGAAAAAGTGAGACAGCTCCGCTCAGTGACGCTTCGCACGATCGAGCACGCCCTGCGCCAGGTCGGCCGCAACGTCGAGCACTTCGCGCGCACCCATGTCGAAGCCAGCGCGCATGCACCGGCCCGCAACCTCCGCCGTGCGCCTCGAGGCAGCGGGAAACACCGCCCAGCCGCAGAGCTGGCCGCCGTAGGCGTGGAGCAGGACCGCGAGCCCGGCCGACTCGTCGTGGAACGTCAGCCAGCCGGCACCAGTGCGCACCAGGTCGCGAATGCCGTCGATGTCGTCCGGGAAGAGGGCGCCCAGCACGCGCAACTGGTGCTGGGTGAGTGGGTCGTGTTGATCGCTCATTGGCTGGCCTCGCTCACTTCACGCCGCACGCGATCCATATCCTCGATGAGGCGCCGCCGCAGCTTCGCGCGCATCTCGTCGTCGGTGCCAAACTCGACCGCGATCCGGTGGGGGATTTGATCGAGCGCGTTCACGATGCGCTGCGCGAGCTCACGCGCAGCACGGCGCACATCCTCGACACGGCAGAGCTTCGCCTGCATCTCCGCGAGTTGCAGCTCGGCGCGCTCGGCCTCGGCAAGCTCGCGACGCAGGCGCGCCTCCCGCATTCCCTCGCCGGTGGGGGGCGGGGATTCGGCCGCGTTTTTTTGGCCGGCAGCGCGCGTCGCCTGCGCCGGGTCGGTCCGATCGCCCCACTGCAGGTCGGCGACCTCCGGGTCGATCTTGCCCTCGATCGTGCTGATGCGGCCGGTGGCGATCGCCTTCTGGACCGCGCGCAGCGTCTTCCCGAGGAGCCCGCGCTGCTCGCGATGGCGCGCATAGGCACGCTGGCTCAAGAGTTGACGTTGACTACCCATGGGACGACCCAAACGACGACCCCCGGAAATTCCTGACGCTATCTCTGTTTCGCGGTCGTTTCGCACCCGCATGTAGATCAACAGGAAGGACCCGCGATCGCATCGTGGGCGCCCAGCGTGGCACGCTGGCGTTCGCTGTGACTGGTTGAGAAACCCTACACAGACCCTTCACAGCTCAAAGTCCTTATCAGATGCCACTTTGTGAAGGGTTGGACAGGTGTGAAGGGTTTTTGCCCTATAGAGTTTTCTTTGCACCGCGCCTTTGCTCCGGTTGACGCACGAATGCTCGCGCGCGCGCACGCGTGAGGGAGAAAACCCTTCACACCCGTCCAACCTGTCCCAATCCCGCGCCCGGCGCGGGATTCCGTATGTGAAGGGTTTGCGCAGAGTCGTCACACCCTTCACCTTGCAGCGCGACCGCGGGCGCGGGGGGTGACGCGCTTTCTTCCGCCCCCACGGGAAAGCAGCGCCTGCGCGACCAGCCAGGTGCTGAGCGGCGCGCCTGAACGCGGCACATCCTCGGGCCAGTAGTACACCTGCTGCTGGCGGCCGTTGAGGCGGAACTTGAGGACGCGCGCGAGACCGAGCTCGCGCGCAGCTCGCGCGAGCGCTGTTTCGGAATCAACGGTGGGTTGGCCGAGGCTCGCGCACCATCGTCGATAGGCCTTGTACAGATCGACGAATGCGCACGCGCGCCCGAGGCCGGGTATCTGACCCTCCCTCCAACCGCGGAGGAACTCCCCACAGGAGGGGAAGGAGGGCGCGGCGCTATGCGGGGCGGGCGTGATCGTGAGTGTGATCAAGCACGTCCCGAGAATCGGCACGTCCGCACGATGCGTGACCGAGATCGCGCCGGGCGACTCCCGGCTCATGCGGACGCCCCGCCGCGTCCATTCGGACTGCGCGGCGTGTCGGGTGGTGCGCCGCGAAACTTGTCGATCCACTCCAGGAAGAGCGGCTCGTCGATGAACACGCTACGGCGGCCCGCGGGGCGTACGATCGCGCGCCTGAGTCCCTCGAATCCGGGGGCGCCGTGGTCGGCCTTCAAGATGTAGCCGCGCAGGCATGCGGGCTCGAAGCCCGGATGCAGCGACGCGAATTGCCCGACGCGGACCAGACGCGCTTTCGTCTCTGGTTTCACCTGCGTTCTCCCGTTAATGCGTGGCAACCCGATGCTGCCGCAGGAACAGGAGAATGTTTTGCAGTGTAGTTACTTCACTTGGGCCTTTTTTTGGTCAGGACGGCTCGAACCCACTCGTCGGTGACATCGACAGGTTTCGTTCTGCGCCGAAGCCGCCGTTGCACCGCGGCCACGGTCACCCGTTTACCTTCGTCAGCGAGGGACCGTGCCTCCTCGATGATTGCTTGGGCGCGCGGCGCGGCGCGCACACGTGTCTTTCCCGGACCGCCGCGCCGCAACGATCGACGCGCCTCCTCGCCGAACTGCGCCGCCATGTACGCCTGCTCGTTCAAAAGCATGAGCAGACTGTCAATGATAGCGACCGCGCGCGGCGGCAGCCCGCCCACGAGGAAGCGCAACTCTCCCTTGTCATCGGTGCCAGCTGCGGGGCGCAATCTGCGAATCAGGTATTCGCCGCCTTCGTTCCAGCGCAAGACCCAAAGCGGCGACCAGTCCTCGAGGTTCTGGCTGAGTGAGACACGTTCGGGTTTCATGGTTCGATGCCTCCCATCACGCGATCGACGAGCGCCTGCGTGTGCGCGTTGTGGACGTGGGCGTAGCGCATGGTCATGCGGATGTCGCGATGCCCGAGGAGTGTCGCCACCTCGGCGAGGTTCGCGCCGGACTGCACCAGCATCGACGCGGCCGAGTGACGCAGGTCATGGAAGCGAAAGCCAGCATCGATGCCGGCGCGCCGCAGCGCCGTGTGCCAAGCACGCGTCATGTCGTCGCGGAAGACGCGCTCATCGTTTTCCACTCGGATCGCGCGCAGCTCCTGCACGAGGGCGGGCGTCAACGGCACGCCGCGCGGATGCCCGTTCTTCGTCGTCGGGAAGATCGCCCACCGGCGATCGAGGTCGACGTGCATCCAGCGCAGCCCATAGAGCTCGCCACGGCGCGCGCCCGTAGTGAGAGCTGCGAGCACCAGGGCGTACAGCGCGGGGGCCTCGGAGACGCGGCAGGACGCGAGCAGCGCCTTGCGCTCGGCATCGTTGAGGAATCGGATCCTCCCGGGCCCGGGGGGCGGCGCCTGGACGCGCGCAACGGGGTTGCTGTCGCACCACTGCAGCTCGCGCATGCCCACGTTGAAGATCGCGGACAGGCAGGCGAGGTAAGAGCGCACAGTGCCCGCCGAGCGTGGCCGCATGCGCTTGTGCTCGTGGCCTCGGGTGAGCTGACCGAGCAGCTCGTCGCGTACGGCGGCGATCCGGGTGGGCGTGACGTCGACCAGGCGCAGGTCGCCCAACTTCTCACGCCAGCAGCGAAGCGCTGCAGCGACCGGCCGGCGCAGCTTGGGCGTCGCCTTGTCGATGAGCTCGGAGAGGGTGATATCGCGGCGCAGGACGAGCGTGCGGCCCTTCGCCGCGTTGGTCGTCTTCGAGGCCCACTCTTCGGCCTCGTCCTTGGTGCGGAAGCTCCGACATTGCGTCGGGTATCCCTTCACGCGGACCCATGCATCCCACGACACGCCGCCGTCTTTGCGGTCGCGCTTCTTGATGGTTGCCATCTGCACACTCCCAGCGATTCGTTGACGAGTCGCCACGCATCAACGGGGGAGAACTGCAGATTTTTTGCAGAATCTTGAGGCTTAGGGCTCCGTTTGCTACACCCTCCAAAACCATCTAAGTGCATGATTTTGCTATTGGTGCCGGTAGAGGGAGTCGAACCCCCGACCTTCGCATTACGAATGCGCTGCTCTACCAACTGAGCTACACCGGCATCTTGGTGCTGCGGCCGCGCGGCGCTTCACCTGAAAGCGAGGAAAGCACCACGGGAAAGCCAGCTATTCTAGCAAATTATCCGCCCGCGCGTCACCTGTGCGGTTTGGTGATCCCGAACGACGCGTCGATCCCGTTCCACATGATCTGCACGCCGATGCACAGCAGGATGAACGCGGAAAGCCGCATCACCACGGCCAGCCCCGTCGGCCCCAGCGTGCGCTGAAGGCGCTCGGCGAAGGCAAGGCAGAAGTAGGTCGTGATGCACACGATCAGGGCGCCTCCAAGTGCGGCGAGCGCGTCGATCGTGAAGAGTCGTGGCGTCGACGGCAGGTTGGCGCCGATGGTCACCGCCACGGAAATAGCGCCCGGGCCGACCGTGAGAGGGAGCGTAAGAGGGTAGAACGCCTTGGCGCCCAGCGCGGT
>CAZIZD010000139.1:6060-10420 GCA_964543615.1 uncultured Alcaligenaceae bacterium
TAGCGCCTTCCATCGGGGACGGGTCCAGGTTGGAGCCGCTGTCGTGCAGGAGCCGGAATCCAAGGCTCGCGACGACGAGGCCGCCCGCCATCTGCAGCACCGGCACGGAAACGCCGAAGAAGTCGAGCACGTAACCGCCGATCAGAACGGCCGCGGACAGGAGCACGAAGCCGTTGACCGCCACCTTGCGCGCGAGGACCATGCGCTGCGCGTCGGTAAGGTCCTGCGTCAACGTGAGGAAGAGCGGCGCGGTGCCGAGAGGATTGACGATCGGCATCAGCGCGGCCACCGCGATCAGAACGCCCTGGACGACGCTGCGGATCTCGTCGGTCATGGCGTGCTGCCCTTTACGGCGACTTGGCCGCCGCCGGCTGCACAGCCTGCGGCGGAGCGAACGAGACTTCGCTCGCCAGCGCCTTGACGCCGTTCCAGGTGATCTCCACGCCGATGCACAGCACGATGAAGGCGGACAGGCGCAGCACGACCATCACCCGATTGTGCCCGAGCCAGCGCGCGACTCGCGGTGCGTAGCGGTAGGCGAGCCACACCGAAGCCGAGATGATCGCGGTGCCCACGAGTCCACCCGCGAACGCGATGATGACGCGCTCGACGCCATGCGCGTGATTGGCGCCGATGGTCACGGCCACGGAAATGGCGCCCGGGTCCACGGTGAGCGGAAGCGTGAGAGGGTAGAACGCGCGGGCGATTACCGAAGTATCCGCGATGGGCGCCGTGGGCGTGGCGGGGGGATCGCTATTGAGCAGGTTCCATCCCAGCGCGCACAGGACGGCGCCGCCCGCGACCTGCACCACCGGCACGGAAAGTCCGAACACCTTGAGCACGTACGCGCCGAAGATGAGCGATCCCATGATGAGCAGGAACGAACCGATCGCGATCTTGGTGGCGAGCTGCGCGCGCGTGTCCTCGTCCGCGCCGTGCGTCATCGCGAGGAACATGGGCGCGGAGCCGAGCGGATTGACGATCGGCAGGATGCCGCCCACGACCAGCAGCAGGGCCGTGAAGAAGTAGCGGATGTCGTCGGAGAGCCAGGACACGTCGCGCGGTACACTAGCACAGCCCGTGCCCGCCACTCGATCGCTCTTCGGATTCCACGCCGTCACCGCGCGCCTCCGCCAGCGCCCGGAGTCCGTCCACGCGCTCTACGCGCAAGGGGGGCGCGCCGATCCGCGCATGCGCGATCTCGTCGCGCGCGCCGAAGCGGCGAGCGTCACGGTGCATCTCGTGGACACCGCGCGTCTCGACGCGCTCTCGGGCCACGGCGCGCATCAGGGCGTGGTCGCGATCGTCGACCAGGCATTGCCGCACGTGACGCTCGACGACGTGCTCGACGCGCCGGCCGAGCCTGCGCTGCTCCTGGTGCTCGACGGCGTCACCGATCCGCACAACCTGGGCGCATGCCTGCGCAGCGCGGACGCGTTCGGCGCGTTGGCCGTGGTGGTGCCAAAGGATCGCGCGGTCGGCGTCAATGCGACGGTCGCGAAGGCCGCGTCGGGCGCCGCGGACACGGTGCCAGTCATCGCGGTGACCAACCTTGCGCGGGCGCTGCGCGAGTTGAAGGAACGCGGCATCTGGGTGCTCGGCGCGGATGCCGGAGGCGAGGCGCTGCCCGCGGCCGATCTCGCGGGACCCATCGCGTGGGTGCTGGGGGCGGAGGGTGCGGGCCTGCGGCGCCTCACCCGCGAATCCTGCGACCGCATCGTCGGCATCCCGCTGACCGGCAGTGTCGCGAGCCTCAACGTGTCGGTGGCGGCGGGCATCTGCCTCTACGCAACGCGCGCGGCGCGTCTTAAGTGACCATCCGCGCGTAAAATCCGGGCCGGTCATGGTCCGCTTCCTCCTCACCCGGCTGTCGCTCGTCATCCCGACCTTCATCGGGATGACGCTGCTCGCGTTCTTCCTCATCCGGCTCGTGCCGGGCGATCCCATCGAGACCATGGCGGGCGAACGCGGCATCGATCCGGCACGCCACGCGCAGCTCCTCAAGGAATACGGGCTCGACCGCCCGGTGCTCGTTCAGTACGGCATCTACATCGGGCGCGTGCTCCACGGCGACCTCGGCAAGTCGATGATCACGCAGGCGCCGGTGCTGCAGGAATTCATGGCGCTCTTTCCCGCCACCATCGAGCTCGCGCTGTGCGCGATCCTGTTCGCGCTGGTGCTCGGCATTCCCGCGGGCATTATCGCCGCCGTGCGGCGCAACTCGCTGTTCGACCACGGCGTGATGGGCATCTCGCTCACCGGCTACTCGATGCCGATCTTCTGGTGGGGACTGCTGCTCATCCTGCTGTTCTCGGTCCAGCTCGGAATCACGCCGGTGTCTGGGCGAATCGACGTCAGGTACTACATCGAGCCCGTGACGGGCTTCCTCACCATCGATGCCTTGCTGTCCGGCGAGAAGGGCGCGTTCAGGTCGGCGGTGAGCCATCTCATCCTGCCGACCATCGTGCTCGGCACGCAACCGCTCGCGATCATCGCGCGCATGACGCGCTCGGCCATGCTCGAGGTGCTGGGCGAGGACTACATCCGCACGGCGCGTGCGAAGGGCCTGTCGAGCCTGCGCGTGGTGGCCGTGCACGCGCTGCGCAACGCCATGATTCCCGTGATCACGGTGATCGGCCTGCAGGTGGGCGTGCTCTTCACCGGCGCGATCCTCACCGAGACGATCTTCTCGTGGCCGGGCGTGGGCAAATGGCTGATCGAGGCCATCAACCGCCGCGATTACCCTGTGCTGCAGGGCGGCGTGCTGCTGCTCGGTCTCGTCGTGATGACGGTGAACCTGCTGGTCGACGTGACCTACGGCGTGATCAATCCAAGGATCAGGAAGTCATGACGGCGGGCGCGCCCCCCGTCGTGGTGGAGATCGAAGCGGCGCACCCGCCGGGGCGCCTGCGCGAGTTCTGGGGCTACTTCAGTGCCAATCACGGCGCGGTGGCGGGACTGGTCTTCGTCGTCGCGATCTCGCTCGTCGCAATCTTCGCTCCGTGGATCGCACCGCATCCGCCGGACCTCACCAACAACGCGGTGTTCCTGAAGCCGCCGGCGTGGCAGGCGGACGGCTCGTGGGCGTATCCGCTCGGCACCGACGCCATCGGCCGCGACATACTGTCGCGGCTCATCTTCGGGGCGCGGCTTTCGCTCCTCATCGGCGTGGCAGTGGTGGCGATGGCAATCGTCGTGGGCATCGCGCTCGGGCTCGTCGCGGGCTTCTTCCGGGGCCCCCTCGAGATCGCGATCATGCGGCTCATGGACATCATCCTCACGCTGCCCTCGCTGCTGCTCGCGATCGTGATCGTGGCGATCCTCGGGCCGGGCATCATGAACGCGATGCTGGCGGTGGTGGTCGTGGTGCTGCCGCACTACGTGCGCATCACGCGGGCGGCGGTGATCGGCGAGACGTCGAAGGATTACGTCACCGCGGCGCGCGCCAGCGGCGCCACGCGACTGCGGCTCATGTTCTCGGAAGTGCTGCCCAATTGCGCGGCGCCGCTGATCGTGCAGGCGTCGCTGGGGGTTTCGACCGCAATCCTCGATGCGGCGGCGCTGGGATTCCTGGGCTTGGGCGCCCAGCCGCCGGCGTCGGAGTGGGGCACGATGCTGGCCGATGCGCGCGAGTTCGTGCTGCGCGCATGGTGGGTCGTGACGTTCCCGGGTCTCATGATCCTGCTCACGGTGCTCGCGTTCAACCTCTTGGGCGACGGATTGCGCGACGCGCTCGATCCCAAGCTCAAGCGATGACTGCGGGTTGACATGCCCCTTCTCGAGATCGAAGACCTCCACGTCGACTTCCCGACCCAGTCGGGCGTGATGCGCGCCGTCGACGGCGTGTCGCTCTCACTCGACGAAGGCGAGGTTCTCGGCATCGTCGGCGAGTCGGGCTCGGGCAAGAGCGTCTCCATGCTCGCGCTCATGGGGCTCGTGGCGTTCCCGGGGCAGGTGCGCGCGAAGCGGCTGGCCTTCGCAGGCCACGACGTGCTCGCGCTGACGGATCGTGCGCGGCGCAGGATCGTCGGCGGCGAGATCGCGATGATCTTCCAGGAGCCGACCACGAGCCTCAATCCGTGCTTCACCATCGGCTTCCAGCTCGCGGAGACGTTGCGCCTGCACCTGCACATGGACCGCAAGGCCGCGCGCAGGCGGTCCATCGAGCTCCTGGAGCAGGTGGGCATCCCGGCCGCGGAGCGCCGCCTCAAGGACTATCCGCACCAGATGAGCGGCGGCATGAACCAGCGCGTGATGATCGCGATGGCCATCGCGTGCAACCCGCGCCTGCTCATCGCCGACGAGCCCACGACCGCTCTCGACGTCACCATTCAGGCGCAGATCCTCGATCTCCTGCGCG
>CAZIZD010000140.1:0-10370 GCA_964543615.1 uncultured Alcaligenaceae bacterium
GAGCACTCCGCGGCACGGCGCGAGATCGCCAACGCCAAGCTCACGCATGCGCCCTCGGCGCACACGCGCGTCACGCTGATCGGCAGCTCGCAGCACCAGCCCGACTCGCAGGACCCGCTCGGACTCACGCAGGCGCAGGTCGACGCCGATCCGCGCCAGGCCGATCCCGTGGCGACCCTCTTTGACACGCGCAAGACGGTCAACCAGGCGCAGGGTGGTGTCGCGATCGAGCACGACCTCGCGCACAACGCGATGCTGCGCGTGACGGGCTACGGCGGCACGCGCCAGGTGGGCCAATATCTCGCGCTGTCGGGCGTGGGCGCGACGTCGTCCGGCGGTGTCGTGAACCTCGACCGCAACTACGGCGGCGTGGGTGCGCGCTTCGTCCTGCGCGGCGACTGGGCCGGCACGCCGTGGGTGTTCTCCGTCGGCGCCGATGCGGACGGCATGCGCGAGACCCGCCAGGGCTTCGTCAACAACAACGGTAAGCAGGGCGCGCTGCGGCGCGACGAGGACGACACCGTCAAGAGCGTCGATGTCTACGCCGAGCTCGAGTGGCACGCCCTGTCGTGGCTCTCGCTCACGGCAGGCGTGCGCACGAGCCGTGTCCGCTACGAGTCGGTGGATCACTACATCGTGGGCCCCAACCCCGACGACAGCGGCTCGCGCACCTACGACAACACGAGCCCCATCGCCGGCGTCGTATGGCACGCGACCGATGCGCTCAACGTGTACGCGAGCTACGGGCAGGGCTTCGAGACGCCCACGTTCGCCGAGCTCGCCTACCGCCCCGTGGGCGCCGGTCTCAACCTGGCACTCGATCCTGCGACGTCGACGTCGGTCGAGCTCGGCCTCAAATGGATGCCCACCCCGCACCACCGCATGAACGTCGCGATCTTTGCAGCCGATACCGAGCAGGAGATCGTGGTCGACACGGCCACGGGCGGCCGCACCAGTTACCGCAACGCAAGCAAGACGCGCCGGCGCGGCGTCGAGGCGGTGTGGGACGGCAACCTCGGTGCCGGCGTGACGGCGCACGTCAACTATTCCTACCTGCAGGCGACGTTCGTCGACGCTTTCCTCACCGGCCTGCCGCCCGTCGCGGTCGCCGCGGGCGCACGCCTGCCCGGTGTGCCGCCGCAGCAGGCCTTCGGCGCCGTGACGTGGACGCCCGGCGGCTTCTACGGCTTCAGCGCGGCCGCCGAGGTGCAGTACGTGGGGCGGGTCTACGTCAACGATCGCAACACGGCATTCGCGCCCGGCTACACCATCGGCAATGCGCGCGTGAGCTTCGCGCAGACCGCGGGCAACGTGCGCGTGAGCGAGTACCTGCGCGTCAACAACATCGCCGACACGCAGTACATTGGTTCGGTGATCGTGGGCGATGCCAACGGCCGCTACTTCGAACCTGCGCCCGGGCGCAACTGGTTCGCCGGAATCACGCTCGATGTCGCCTTCTGAAACGCGGCGCGGGCACCGGGCGCGTCCGCTCGACGTGCGGTTCAATCGGTCCGCCCATGCCGGGTTACCCGCGGCCGGCAATGTTCCGCTCTCCGGAAGAACGCGCGTCGCATTGCCGTTCCCCGACCGCCGCAGTATCCTTCCGCAGTTAGCTTCAATCCCCGCAGTCGTCGTCAATACGAAGCCCGCCTTCAGAAGAGCGGGCATTTTCATCCCGAGGAGATTCCTTTGCCTGTCCAACTTTCGCTCACCGTCAACGGCAAGACGGCCAGTGCCGCCGTCGACGAGCGCACGCTGCTCGTCGAGTTCCTGCGCAACCAGCTGGCACTCACCGGCACCCACGTCGGATGCGACACCGCGCAGTGCGGCGCCTGCACCGTGCTGGTCGACGGCCACGCCGTCAAGTCGTGCAACGTCCTGGCCGCGCAGGTCAACGGGGCCAAGGTCACCACCATCGAGGGTGTCGCCGCCCCGGACGGCACGCTGCACCCGATGCAGGCGGCATTCAAGGAGTGCCACGGCCTGCAGTGCGGCTTTTGCACCCCCGGCATGGTGATGAGCGCGCTCGACCTCGTCGCGCGCCACCCCAACGCCGACGAAGCGAAGATCCGCGAGGAGCTCGAAGGCAACCTGTGCCGCTGCACGGGATACCAGAACATCGTGCGCGCCGTGAAGCAGGGCGCCGCGGCCATGAGCAAGTAGGGAGCCGACCATGGGTGCCACCGAACAGGGCCTCATCGGCCAATCCGTCCGCCGCAAGGAGGACATGCGCTTTCTCACCGGGGCGGGGCAATACACCGACGACGTCGTGATGCCGCGCCAGACCTACGGCTATTTCCTGCGCTCGCCGCACGCGCACGCCAAGATCCGCAGCATCGACGTCAAGAATGCCAAGGCCGCACCCGGCGTCATCGCCGTCTACACCGGCGCCGATCTCACGGGCGTCAACGGTCTGCCCTGCGGCTGGCTCATCACCGGCACCGACGGCCAGCCCATGAACGAGCCCGCGCATCCGGTGCTCGCGCAGGGCAAGGTGCGCCACGTGGGCGATCCGGTGGCGCTCGTCGTCGCCGAGAGCGCGCACGAGGCCAAGGACGCGGCCGAGGCCATCGCGGTCGATTACGAGGTCCTGCCCGCGGTCGTGAGCTGCGTGGATGCGCTGAAGCCCGGCGCGCCGCTGGTGCACGACGCCGGCAACAAGTGCTACACGTGGGCGCTGGGCGACAAGGCCGCGGTCGACGCGGCGTTCGCCAAGGCCGCGCACGTCGCGAAGGTGGACATCGTCAACAACCGCCTCGTGCCCAATGCGATCGAGCCTCGCGCGGTGGTTGCATCGTACAACCGTGCGGAGCAGGCGTACACGCTGTACGTGTCGAACCAGAATCCGCACGTCGAGCGCCTGCTCATGACCGCCTTCGTGCTCGGCCTGCCCGAGACCAAGGTGCGCGTGATCGCGCCGGACGTCGGCGGCGGCTTCGGCTCCAAGATCTACCTGTACGCCGAGGACGTGGCGCTCGTCTGGGCGAGCAAGCACGTCAACCGCCCGATCAGGTGGGCCGCCGACCGCAGCGAAGCATTCGTCTCGGACGCGCACGGCCGCGACCATGTGACGCATGCCGAGCTCGCCTGCGACGCCAACGGCAAGTTCCTCGCGATGCGCGTCAACACCACGGCCAACCTCGGTGCCTACCTGTCGACGTTCGCCTCGTGCATCCCCACCATCCTCTACGCGACGCTGCTCGCGGGACAGTACGCCACGCCCGCGATCTACTGCGAGGTCACCGCCGCCTTCACCAACACGGTGCCGGTCGACGCGTATCGCGGCGCGGGACGCCCGGAAGCCACGTACGTGGTCGAGCGCATCGTGCACCAGGCGGGTGTGGATCTCGGCATTTCGCAAGACGAGATCCGCCGCCGCAACTTCATCCGCACGTTCCCGTACGCGACGCCCGTTGCGCTCACCTACGACACCGGCAACTACGACGCCACGCTCGACAGCGCGATGAAGATGGCCGACGTCGCGGGCTTCCCGGCGCGCAAGGCCGAAGCCGCCAGGCGCGGCAAGCTGCGCGGCCTGGGTTACGCGTCGTACATCGAGGCATGCGGCCTCGCGCCGTCCAACGTTGCGGGCGCGCTCGGTGCGCGCGCGGGCCTCTTCGAGGCGGGCGAGGTGCGGGTCAATCCCACGGGCGGCGTCACGGTCTTCACCGGGTCGCACAGCCACGGCCAGGGCCACGAGACCACGTTCGCGCAGGTGGTCGCCGCGCGGCTCGGCATCGACATCGAAACGGTCGAGGTCGTGCATGGCGACACCGGGCGCATCCCGTTCGGCATGGGCACCTACGGCTCGCGGTCTCTCGCCGTGGGCGGCAGCGCCATCGTGAAGGCGATCGACAAGGTGATCGCCAAGGGCAAGAAGATCGCCGCACACCTGCTCGAAGCGGCGGAGAGCGACATCGAGTTCAAGGACGGCAAGTTCACCGTCGCGGGCACCGACCGCAGCAAGGCGTTCGCCGAAGTGGCGCTCGCCGCGTACGTGCCGCACAACTATCCGCTGGACAAGCTGGAGCCCGGCCTCGACGAGACGGCGTTCTACGATCCGACCAACTTCACGTATCCCGCGGGCACCCACATCTGCGAGGTGGAGGTCGATCCGGAGACCGGCAAGACCACGGTCGTCAGCTTCACCGCGTGCGACGACTTCGGCAACATCATCAATCCGATGATCGTGGAAGGGCAGGTGCACGGCGGCGTGGTGCAGGGCCTGGGCCAGGCGCTGCTGGAGCAATGCGTGTACGACGACAGCGGCCAGCTCCTCACCGGCAGCTACATGGACTACGCGATGCCGCGTGCCGACGACATGCCCACCATCAAGGTCGGCACCGAGGTCACGCCGTGCACGCACAACCCGCTCGGCGCGAAGGGCTGCGGCGAAGCGGGCGCGATCGGCGCACCGGCGGCGATGATGAATGCCGTGCACGACGCGCTGCTCGCCGTCGGCGTCAAGGACATCCAGATGCCCGCCTCGCCGCACCGTGTGTGGAAGGCGATCCAATCGGCCAAGGCGTAAGGAGACAACGCGCATGTACAGCTTCGAAATCAAGAAGGCCGATTCGGTCGCGGGCGCCGCGGCGCTGCTCGGACAGACCAACGGCAAGATCCTCGCGGGCGGACAGAGCCTCGTCGCATCGCTCAAGCTTCGGCTCTCGCAGCCCGGCACGCTCGTCGACCTCTCGGGCGTGGCCGAGCTGCGCGGCATCCGTCGCGAAGGCGACAACATCGTGATCGGCGCGATGACGCGCCATGCGGAAGTGGCCGCATCGAAGGAAGTGCAGTCGGCGATTCCAGCGCTCGCGGCGCTTGCCGAAGGCGTGGGCGATCGCCAGATCCGCAACATGGGCACGATCGGCGGCTCCATCGCCAACAACGATCCCGCGGCCGATTACCCCGCGGGCGTGCTCGCGTTGAACGCGACCATCAACACCAACAAGCGCAAGATCGCGGCGGACGACTTCTTCAAGGGCCTCTACGAGACCGCGCTGCAGGACGGCGAGATCATCACGTCGGTGAGCTTCCCCCTGGCGAAGAAGGCTGCCTACGTGAAGTTCGCGCAACCTGCGTCGCGCTTCGCGCTGGTCGGCGTGTTCGTTGCGCAGACGGCGGGCGGCGTGCGTGTCGCGGTGACGGGCGCGGGACCTTCCGTATTCCGCGCGAAGGCCATCGAGGACGCACTCGCCAAGTCGTTCACGGCGGATGCCGCCAAAGCGGTGAAGATCGCCGCGGCCGGTCTCAACAACGACATCCATGGGTCTGCGGAGTACCGCGCGCACCTCGTGCCGGTGCTGGCGGCGCGGGCGGTGACCGCCGCAGGCTAGAAAAATCGGGTCGCCCTTCGGGCCTGGACAGGAGCGGCCCCGCGCGAAAGCGTGGGGCCGATTTTTTTGGGAAGTCCCGTGGCGCAGGGCCGGTCAGAACTTGTGCGCGATGCGCACGGCCTCATCCGCGCGGACCTCGATCGTCTCGACGTGGGGAGGGAACGCCCCGTTGCGGATCTCGATCGTGTGCCTGCCAGGCGGCAGGCGAAGCTCCTTGGTGGGCGGCGTGATGCCGCGCGGCTTGCCGTCGACCACGATCTCACCCCACGGCACCACCGCGAACTGCAAGCGTCCGGTGGGCTTGGGGGCCGCGGGCGGCGATGCCGGCGGCGGGTCCGCGGGCTTCGCTTCGGCAGTGACCGCGGGCGTCAAGGCCGCTGCGGCAGTGACCGCGGGCGTGATGGCCGCTGCGGCAGGCGCCGGGGCCTGCGTCGCGCGAACCGGAGGCACGACCATGGGCGGTGGCGTCGGTGAGGGGGCGGTCTGCGGCAGTGGCTCCTTCGGGGAGGCCGCTTCCTTGCTCTCCACCGGCGTCCGCGCCGAGGGGGCGGGCGGGATCGCTCCGGCCTTCGCCACCACGGGCGCCGGCGGCGCGGAGGTGCCGCGCATCCTTGGCGCCATCGCCGCCGCGATCGCCACGGCCAGCACGACGCCCGCGGAAGCCGCCCATACGACCTTGCGCTGCCACCACGGGGGCAGAGGCGGCGGTGCGGGTACCGCGAAATCGCCGGGCATGATCTTGGGGATGTCGACCGCCGGGCGGGCCTTGGCATCCGTGGGATGCTCGAGCGCGGGCAGCATCGCGGGCCCCGGCGTGGCGAGCTCCACCCTGTCGAACGAGCGGAGGTCTCGCGCCATCTCGTCGGCGTCCTGATAGCGCTCGTTGGGGTCCTTGGCGAGCGCCTTGCCCACGATGTGGTCGAACGCGCGCGGCAGCTTGGAGTTGTAGCTCGACGGCGGCGGCGTCGGATCGGTCAGGACCTGCTTCAGGATGCTGTTCAAATCCATGCCGTTGAACGCGGAGCGGCCGGTCAGCATCTCGAACAGCACCGCGCCCAGCGAGAATATGTCTGAGCGCCCGTCCACGGGGCGTCCCATCACCTGCTCGGGGGAGGTGTAGCGGGGGGAGCCGAAGACGTTGCCGGTCATGGTCCGGGTGCCGGTCGGCAGCTGGGCGATTCCGAAGTCCGTGATCTTGATGGCACCGCTCGACAGCACCATGACGTTGGCCGGCTTGACGTCGCGGTGCACGACCCCCGCGCGATGCGCGAAGGCCAGTCCTTCGGCGATCTCGGCCACGATGTCGGCGATCCGTTGCGGGGGCAGCACCATGCCCGAGTCGAGCACGTCGCGCAGCGAGCTTCCATCGAGGTACTCCATCGCGATGTAGGCGAGCTCGTCGCTCTTGCCCACGTCGTGGATCGTGACGACGTTGGGATGGTTGAGCCGGCCGGCCGACTTGGCCTCGCGAAAGAAGCGGCGCTCGAAGGCTTCCGTCTCGGCGTTGGACTGGCCCAGGTCGACCGTCTTGATCGCGACCATGCGATCGATGAGCGGGTCGCGGGCCTTGTAGACCACACCCATGGCGCCGCGGGCGATCTCGCCCACGATCTCGTAGCGCCCCAGCCTCTGGCGGGGGGCGAGCAAAGCGCTGGTCATCCCCTCGTGCCCCATTCCCGGGTGCCGCGCCACGGCGTCCCGGTGATCGCAAGCGGGACAGCGTATGTTAATTTCACGTCATGCCTTCCGAGTTTCTCGAAGTCGCGTTCCTGACCGACGTCGGCAACGTCCGCCAATACAACGAGGACAGCGTCGCCGTGGACCTCACACGCGGCATTCTCACGCTCGCCGACGGCATGGGCGGACACCGCGCGGGGGAGGTGGCGAGCCGCATGGCCACCGAGATGCTCCTCACCCGCCTCGCCGCCGCGGCCGATGCGCTCCGTACGAGCGCGCGCCAGCATGGGCCAATGCTTGCCCTCACGCAAAGCATAAACCAAGCCAACAAGTCGATATACGACGCCGGACGCATGGACCCCCGCTACAAGGGGATGGGCACGACCATGGCCGTCGCGATGTTCCACGACAACCGCATCGTGCTGGGGCACGTCGGCGATTCGCGCATCTACCGCGTGCGCAACGGCAAGCTCTCGCTTCTAACGCGTGACGACTCGCTCCTGCGCGACCAGGTGGAGCTCGGCGTGATCTCCGCGGCCGAGGCGCGCCAGTCGCACAACCGCAGCCTCGTGACGCGCGCGCTCGGCATCGAGGAGCGCGTGTCGCCGCACCTTGCCGACGAGCCCGCGCTGCCCGGCGACATCTTCCTGCTCTGCTCGGATGGCCTCAACGATTGCGTCGAGGACGCCGACATCGAACTGATCGTTAACGCGCTTGCCGCCAACCTGCCGCTCGCCGCCACTCAACTCGTGCAGTGCGCCAAGGACAACGGCGGCCACGACAACGTGTCGGTGATCCTCGCGCGCGTGCGCGAGTCCTTTCCCGCGCGGCCGGCGAGCGCGTGGTCGCGCTTCGTCGACTGGCTGCGACGGCTCTTCGGAGGACGCTGATGCCGAAGCTCATCCTGAGCAACGGGGACATGGTCGTGGACCAGTGCTGGATCGACGGCGGACGCATCACGATCGGCCGCGCCCAGGGCCACCGCATCGCGATCGACGACCCCTCCGTCGCGGAGTCGCACTGCTCGATCTCCGCCGTGGGGCACGACTACATCCTGGAGGACTTGCGCGGCATGACGCTCGACGTCAACGGCGCACCGCTGCGCCGGCGCATCCTCCAGCACAACGACGTCGTGCGCCTTGGCGCGTTCACCCTGCGCTACGTGGACTCCAAGCAGTCGTCGGAGATCGACCTCGAGCGCACCATGCTCATCCCGGGGCTCAAGCTCTTTCCCGACAAGCGCCCGGACGATTCCGAGATGACGCGCAACATGCACGTGCCGTCGTCGCGCGGATCGTCGTCGAAGTTTCCGCTCGGGCACGTCAAGTTCACGAGCGGGACGTTCGCCGGCAAGACGCGCGTTCTCGATCGCGTCGTCGCCACGTTCGGCGAACCGGGACGTGGCGTGGTGGTGCTCACGCGCAGGCCCAAGGGCTACTATGCGGCGCACGTCGAGGGTGACGTGCCGCGCGTGAACGGCGAGCCCATCGGCAAGGACCCTCGGCTCCTGCGCCCGGGCGATCGCGTCGAGGTTGCCGGCACCGCGCTCGAGTTCGCGCTCGATCAGCCCGGCTGAAAAAGCCACGAGTCGAGCGCCAGAGCGCCCGCCTCGTATCCCGTGACAATGCGCTCGGCGTGCGGACGCGTGCCGGCGGCGCCCCATGCGACGTGCAGCGGAAGGAAGTGCTCCTCCGTGGGGTGCGATCGCTCCGCGTTCGGGGCGCGCTCGCGATAGTCGATCAGCGCCTCAACGTCGCCTGAATCGAGCGTGGCCTGCACCCACGCGGTGAACTCCTGCGCGTAGCGCATCGGTTCCTCGCGGCGGCTGCCGGAGGCTCGATGGGCGACCCAATCCCGCAGGTTGTGCGTCGTGTGTCCCGATCCGGCGATCAGCACGCCTTCGCCTGCGAGCGGTGCAAGAGCGCGGCCGAGTGCGACGTGATGCGACGTGCCGCGATCAGGCTGCAGCGAAAGTTGCACGACCGGAACTTCGTGCGCGGGCCACATGTGCATGAGCGGCACCCACGCGCCATGGTCGAGGCCGCGGCATCCGTCGATGCCCGCCGTGATGCCGGCATCCTTCAGCAGCGCCACCGCACGTGCGGCGATTTCGGGGGCGCCTGGCGCGGGATAGCGCAGTTCGTAGAGCTCCTTGGGAAATCCGCCGAAGTCATGGATCGTCGACGGATGCGGATTGCCCGTGAGCATCGGCACCGAGGTTTCCCAGTGCGCCGAGGCCATGACCACCGCGCGCGGTTTCGGCAACGCGCGGCCGAGCGCCGCCCACGCGCGGCCTGCCGCGCCCGGCTCGATGGCGTGCATCGGCGAGCCGTGCGACAGGAAGAGCGTGGGCAGGCGCTTGCTCATGGCGGTCCCGTTGGGGTTGGATGCTAAGTACGCGAACTATGCGAACTATGCCGTGGCCTTGGCCGCTTCGGGCTTGATCATGCCTTCCTCGATCATCGCGCGCTCGACCGACGGCAACGCACGCACGCGCGCCTGGTAGGCCACCAGTGCCGGGAACGGCGAGAGATCCACCTTGAGGCCGGCCGACCAGTTGACGACCGTGAAGAGATACATGTCGGCAATGGTGAACGCATCACCCGCGAGGAACGGCTGGGTCTTGAAGAGCTTGTCGAGGTACTCGAAGCGCGTCGCGAGCTTGGCGCGCTGCGCGTCCTTGTACGCGTCGGGCGTGGTGGGATAGAAGAGCGGGCTGTACTGCTTGTGGACCTCGCTGTTGACGAACGTGAGCCACTCCATGACGCGATAGCGCGCGAGCGTGCCGTAGGCCGGCGCGATCTTTCCGGGCGCCTGGTCCGCGATGTACTGCAGGATCACCACACCCTCGGCGAGGCGCGTGCCGTCGTCGAGCTCGAGCAGCGGCACGTAGCCCTTCGGATTGACGGCGTAGTAGTCGCTGCCGTCCTCGAGCGTGTGCTTCTTGAGGTCGACCCTGGCGAGCTTGTACGGCAGGCCGCTCTCGATCAGCGCGATGTGGGAAGCCAGCGAGCACACGCCCGGGGTGTAGTAGAGCTTCATCGTTCTCGTCCTTTCTCGACGTTGGTTCGGGGTTGAAGGCAGGGGATCAGGCGCGTTGCAGGGCGCGCGGGGCGGCATCGGCGCGGAATGCGAGAGCGCCGTTGCCGAGAAGCGCCTGCACGATCAAGGTAACCGTCCAGAACGCGGGATATTCCCATCCGCCGTTCTTGGCGGTGAAAAGCCAGCCGTTGCCCGCATGGGCCCACGTGGCGCCGAGCATGATCGGCACGAGAGCGAGCGCGACCATGCGCACTTTGAAGCCAGCAATCAGCAGGATGCCCCCGACCAGTTCCGCAGCGAACGTCACGTAGGCCA
>CAZIZD010000141.1:0-10315 GCA_964543615.1 uncultured Alcaligenaceae bacterium
GCGAAGCTGGAAGCGGCGTAGCCTGGAAGGCCATGCGCTCGATGTTCTTGACGGTGCACTCGTGTTGCAGTTGCCAGGTCTAGCCCAGCCCGATCTCCAGCACGTTGTTCAAGCTTTCCTCACCGGATGCGCCGCGAGGAAGTCATCCACCGCCGCCGACGCCGAAGGAAAGAACCTTTCGCGTCCGAGCGCCTCCTCCCCGATCCATCGCAAGAGCTGCTCGCGCAGCGGCCGATTCGCGCGGGCGAACCGTACGTCGATGCCCGCTGATTCGAGCTCCTCATGCAGATCGCGCAAGACCTCGAGCGCGGTGAGGTCGATGTGCGAGACGGCCTGCATGTCGAGCACGATGCAGCGCGCCGGCGGCTTGGATGTCGCCACGAGCGAACGCAGGCGATTGGCGACATAGCGCGCATTCGCGAAGAGGATCGGCGCGTACAGCCGATAGACGATCACCGCGGGCGTGTGCGCGCCGCCTTCATCGTCGGAGAGATCGTGGAAGCGCCGGTCCGTCGGCAGCCGCCGCAGCACGGCGTCGCGGGGTCGCGCGACCTCGAGCAGGATGCGCACGAGCGAGAGTCCCACGCCGATCAGCACGCCCGGCAGCACGCCGAGCACGAGCACGGCGAGCGCCACGCCCGCCGCGAGCCCGAACGCCGGCCGGTCGAGCCGCAGCAGCGTGCGCCACTCCACGAGGTCGACGAGACGCATGCCCGCCGCGATCAGGATCGCCGCCAGCGCGACGCGGGGCAGCAGCGCCACCGACGGCGCGAGGAACACGACGAAGAGAAGCAGTGCGATCGCAGCGATCCACTGGGAAAGCTGCGTCTGCGCGCCCGTCGCATCGCCTGTGAGCGACCTGGATGTGCTGGCGCCCACCGGGAACCCGCTCACGAGTCCCGCGGCCACGTTGGACGCTCCGAGCGCCACCAGCTCGCGATCCGCATCGACCGGCTCCCGCCGCTTCTCGGCAAGCGTGCGCGCAAGGAGGATGCCCTCGGCAAAGACGAGCAGCGCGAGCGCGATTGCCCCTGGCGCGAGAGACTGCACGTCGTGCAGGCCGATGGATGGCAGCGCGGGCGTGGGCACGGTCGACGGCATCGCCGCGAGGTGCGCGACGCCACGCGCCGCGAGGCCGAGCGCCTGCGACGCAAGGATTGCGATTGCACATGCGATCAGCGCGGCCGGTGCGCGCGGCGCGTAATGATCGATGAGCATGATCAGCGCGACGAGGCCGATGCCGAGTGCGCTCGTCGGGACGTTTGCGTGTGGCAGCGCCAGCGCTACGTCGTACACGCGCAGGAAGAACGCATCGCGCGGAGCGGCGACGCCGAAGAGGTGCGGAAGCTGCGTGCCCAACAGCAGCAGTGCGGCCCCCGCCGCGTAACCGACCAGGACGGGCGTCGACAGGAGGTCGGCCACGTCGCCGAAGCGGAAGCGGCCCGCCACCACGAGCAGTACGCCTGTCATCAACGCGAGAAGGGCCGCCAGGTCCGCCGCGCGCGAAGGATCCCCTGCGGCCAGCGGGATCACCACCGAACCCGCGAGCAGCGCGATGGTGGTGTCGGGGCCCACCACCACGCGCCGCGTCGACGTGAAGAGCGCGTAGAAGATCATCGCACCGAGCGCCGCGTACAGGCCCGACTGCGGCCGCACGCCCGCGAGCTCGGCATACGCGAGCACCGAAGGCACCATCACCACGCACACCGAGATGCCGCTCAGGATGTCGCCACGCAGCGCGCCTCGCGGGTAGTCGAAAAGCTGCGCCACGCCGGGAAGCCAGCGCGCGATCCTGCGATGGCTCTCTGGGTCCACGCTACGACGCGCGCGATAGCGGCGCGAGCGTCTCGTTGGCGTGAAAGACGTCGCGATAGCTCACGTAATCCGACACGTGGAGCGTCGCGGCGAAGAAGAGCGAATAGGGCAGGAGCAGCGCGACCACCACCAGCGACAGCGCCTGCCCCGGTACGACCAGCGCGAAGAGCGTGTATGCGAGGGCAGGGAGGACGCCGCCCCAGAAGAACACCGCGAGGCCGTAGCTCAGGAGCGCCCGCCAGTTGGCGAGCGCGGCGCGCAAGCTTGCGCCGAGCGCTCCGGCGGCGGTCGCGTCCTGGAAGACGACGAGCGCGGGCGCCCACCACGTGGCCACGACGACGGGGAGCGAGAGGACTGCCGAGAAGAGCATCCCGAGCGTGAGCCTCGGATCGGCGAGCTTGGCGGCGAGCTGCTCCTCGGTCATCGTGCCGCCGCCTCCGATGAAATCGATCAGGGCGCCGCCGTCGACCAGGGCGGATGCGTACACGGCGATGGTGATGCCCACGACGAAGAAGACGCCCAGGACGAGCAGGGCGCGCAGGTTGGCGCGGAATCCCTGGAACAGATGCGACAACTGCGGGGCGCCGCCGCGCTCCTGGTGCCACGCCGCGGCAAGCAGGCCCACCGCGAACACGGGCTTCATGATCGTCATCGCGAACGGGCCCACGAACGGAACGACGCGGATCAGCATCAGCACGACGAAGTACGCGAGCACCAGCAGGAGCCAGGCCGCGCGCTGCTGGCTGAACATGTGAAAGGCCGCGCGCAGCCATGCCACACCCTGCTTGGCGGGATAGCGCGTGAACACGAACTCGCGTGGAATGTCGCTCAAAGGATCACCCTCCGCACTTCGTGCTGGGGGGCCAATTCGCCCTTGGGACGGCCCGGCGGGCTCACGATGCGTCTCCGAGCGGCCACCGCGCGGGCTGCTCCACGCGCATGCGCAGGATGCGCTCGAAGTGGGAAGGATCGTGCGCGTGCGTGAGCTCTCCCGGTCGCGGGAGGTGGAGGTCGTACAGCCGCGACAGCCAGAAGCGCAGTGCGGCGGCGCGCAGGAGCGAGGGCCACGCCTCGCGCTCGTCCGCGCTCGACGGCCGCAGCGCGTCGTAGGCGCTCACGAGCGCGTGCACGAGCGACGGATGAAGCGGTGCGTTGCGCCCGTCGATGCACCAGTCGTTGACGGTGATGGCGAGGTCGTACGCGTAGAAGTCGGTGGCCGCGAAGCCGAAGTCGATGATGCCGGCGACGCGCTCGCTGTCGAACAGGACGTTGTCGCAGAAGAGATCGCCGTGAATCGCGCCCTTGGCGAGCTTCACTCGCCCGAACCCCGTCTGGAACTTGATCTCGGCGTCGAGGAGCGCGGCCTGGTCGGGCGTGAGGAACGGCTTGACCGCACGGGCGGCCGTGCGCCACCAGGCGGGACCACGCCGGTTGGTGAGGCGCGCGCGATACGTCTGCGACGCGACGTGAAGTCGCGCGAGTGCCGCGCCGACCTTGGCGCAATGCGACGCGTCCGGCGATTCGACCGGAACGCCGTGCACGCGCTCGACGAGGCTCGCGGGCTTGCCGTTGAGGAGCGAGAAGAGCGCACCGGTACGATCGGGAATCGGGGCGGGCACATCGCATCCTGCGCGCGCGAGATGTGCCATGAGGTTCAAGTAGAAGGGGAGCTCGGAGGCCGGCAATCGCTCGTACAGCGTGAGGACGTAGCGCCCGCGCTCGGTGTCCACGAAGTAATTCGTGTTCTCGATGCCTGACGCGATCGGCGTGAGCTCGGCCAGGCCGCCCACCGCATAGCGGAGAAGCCAGGCATCGAGATCGGCGGCGGACACCGGCGTATAGACGGACATCGCGGGCAAGCGTCGCCGTGGCGGAGTTCCGCCCGCGGCGAATCGTTTCAGGTTATCGGTTCACCAGGAAAACAACAGCCACATCGGCGTTCGCAATCCCGAGCCGAGCGAGTCGAAGCGCTGGAAGGCCTGGCCCGGTCCGGTTGGAACGAGATAGTACGGAGGACCCCAACGTGGCGTCACCCGGATGTAGCGCAGCTCGCCGTTGACGCGGACTTCCTCGACCGTTTCCGTTTCCTTGCGGATGATCGTGACCTGGGGCTCGAGGTCCGGATCGGAAGGCACCGCGTCCGGCAGGGGCGGCGGCGGCGGGATGGAGTCGGGCGGCTTGGTATACGTCGGCGGCGCGTTCGGCGGCAGAGGCGGAGGCGGCGGCACCGGCTGCGCGAAGGCCGCTGCGGAAAGCAGGACTGCGGCGATCGCGATGGCGTGCCTTTGCATGGCTCGATTCTACCGCGAACGGAGCGGCAACCGAAGCCGAGCGACACACCGCAGCGCGCGCGACGCGCGTTCGCGGCATGGACGCTACAGGTTCAGCATCTTCTCCCGCTCTTCCCGCGTCGGCACGAAGCCCTTCGTCTCGTAGAATTTGAAGATCGCCTCGACGATGGCCTGCGGCTCGTCGATGACCTGCATGAGCTGCATGTCCTTGGCCGCGATCATGCCTTCCCCGACGAGCCGGTCCTCCATCCAGGCGAGGAGGCCCTTCCAGAATTCGCTGCCGACGAGAATGACCGGAATGCGGCGGCTCTTGCCCGTCTGCACGAGCGTGAGCACCTCCGAGAGCTCGTCGAGCGTGCCGAAGCCGCCCGGCATGATGACGTACGCGGAAGCGAGCCGCACGAACATCATCTTGCGCGTGAAGAAGTAGCGAAAGTCGACCGAGACGTCCTGGAACGGATTGCCGCCCTGCTCGAACGGCAGGAGGATGTTGAGCCCCACCGCAGGCGAGCTCCCCGCGTGCGCGCCTTCGTTGAACGCATGCATGAGCCCGGGGCCGCCGCCGGAGATGACGGAGAATCCGGCATCCGAGAGAAGCCGCGCGATCGTCTTCGCGGTCTCGTAGTACGCGTGGCCAGCCTTGATGCGCGCGCTGCCGAACATGCTGACCGCGGGCCGCACGCCGCGCAGGCGCTCAGTCGCGATGGCGAACTCTGCCATAATTCCCAGCACGCGCCACGCTTCCTGCCCGTTGGTCGTGTTGTGGGCGTGCGGATCGATGAGCTCCGGAATCTTGTGAGTGGGACGCATGCCTACGCTCGTGCTGGTGGATGGTTCGTCGTATTTATACCGCGCTTTCCACGCGCTGCCCGACCTGCGCACGCGACACGGCGAACCGACGGGTGCGTTGCGCGGGGTGCTTTCGATGTTGCGCCGTTTGGTGATCGACGGCAAGCCGGACTACTTTGCCGTCGTCTTCGACGCACCGGGCAAGACGTTCCGCGACGACTGGTATCCCGAGTACAAGGCCAACCGCGCGGCGATGCCCGACGACCTGAGCAAGCAGATCGAGCCGCTGCACGAGCTCGTGCGCGCGCACGGCTGGCCGCTCGTCATGGTGCCCGGAGTCGAGGCCGACGACGTCATCGGCACGCTCGCACGCGAGGCCGAGCGCGAGGGCATCGACACCGTCATCAGCTCGTCGGACAAGGATCTGGCACAGCTCGTGAACGCGCGCGTGAAGATCATCAACACGATGAGCAACGAGACGTACGACGAAGCCGGCGTGCTCGCCAAGTTCGACGTGCGCCCGGACCAGGTGCTCGACCTCCTGACGCTCACCGGCGACGCCGTCGACAACGTGCCCGGCGTGGCGAAAGTGGGCCCCAAGACCGCCGCCAAGTGGCTCGCCCAATACGGCACGCTCGACAACGTCATGGCGCACGCGGCCGAGATCGGCGGCGTGGTGGGCAACAACCTGCGCGAGGCGCTCGAGTGGCTGCCGCAGGGCAAGAAGCTCCTCACCGTGAAAACGGATTGCGAGCTTCCGGTGAAGATCGGCGACCTCGTGATCGGCGCGGCGGACGAGGCCGCGGTGCGCGTTCTCTACGAGCGCTTCGAGTTCAAGCAGTGGCTGAAGGACATGGGCGGCAAGGGCGAGGCGCCCGATGCCGCAGGCGAGATCGCCAAGCGCGCGGCCAACGACGCCGCCGGCCGCCGCTGGGACGCGGTGAGCGACAAGACACCCGTTGCGGCGCCGCCGCCGCCGGCCCAGATCGTGCGCGAGATGGTCCAGGACGAGGCGGCGCTCGCGCGTTGGCTCGATGCCATCGACCGCGCGGACATCACCGCGTTCGACACCGAAGGCTCGAGCCTCGACCCGATGCAGACGCGCCTCGTGGGCATCTCGCTGTCGGTGACCCCCGGGCGCGCGTGCTACATCCCGCTCGATCATCGCTACACGGGCGTGCCCCCGCAGCTCGACCGTGCGGCCACACTCGCGCGACTCGCGCCATGGCTCGCCGATGCGTCCAAGAAGAAGCTCGGGCACAACGTGAAGTACGACGAGCACCTGCTCGCCAACGAGGGACTCACGCTCGGAGGCGTCGCCCACGACACGCTGCTCGAGTCGTATGTGATCGAGTCGCACAAGCCGCACGACATGGACAGTCTCGCGTGGCGGCACTTGAGCGTGAAGACGCTGAGCTACGACGAGGTCACCGGCAAGGGCGTCAACCGCATACCCTTCGAGCAGGTCGAGATCGAGCGCGCGACGGAGTACGCGGCCGAGGATGCCGACATCACGCTGCGCCTGCACGAGGCGCTCCATCCCGCGATCGCCGCCGACGACAAGCTCGCGTTCATCTACGGAAAGATCGAGCTGCCCGTGCGCGACGTGCTGTTCCGCATGGAGCGCAACGGCATCCTCGTGGACGGCGCGCTGCTCGCCGCGCAGGGGCGCGAGCTGGGGGAGAGGGTGATGGCGCTCGAGCGGCAGGCGCACGAGCTCGCGGGCGGGCCGTTCAACCTGGGATCGCCCAAGCAGATCTGCGAGATCCTGTTCACGCGCATGAAGCTGCCGGTGATCAAGAAGACCGCGACGGGCGTGCCTTCCACCGACGAGGACGTGCTGCAGCAGCTCGCGGCCGACTATCCGCTGCCCAAGCTCCTGCTCGAGCATCGCGCGCTCGCCAAGCTCAAGTCGACGTACACCGACAAGCTTCCGCTGATGGTCAACGCGCAGACGGGCCGCGTGCACACCAACTTCGCGCAAGCCACGGCCGTTACCGGGCGGCTCGCGTCGAACGATCCCAACCTGCAGAACATCCCCGTGCGCACGGCGGAGGGCCGGCGCATCCGCGAGGCGTTCGTAGCACCTCCGGGGCACGCCATGCTGTCGGCCGACTATTCGCAGATCGAGCTGCGCATCATGGCGCACCTGTCGCAGGACCCTGCGCTGGTGCACGCGTTCCAGCAGGGGCACGACATCCACCGCGCGACCGCCGGGGAGATCTTCGGCGTCGCGCCCGAGGACGTGAGCCCCGACCAGCGCCGCTACATCAAGGCGGTGAATTTCGGCCTCATCTACGGCATGAGCGCGTTCGGGCTCGCGCAGCAGCTCGACATCGAGCGCAGCGCCGCGGCGCAGTTCATCGACAAGTATTTCGCGCGCTACCCCGGGGTCGCGGACTACATGCAGCGCACGCGCGAGTTGGCGCGCGCCAACGGCTACGTGGAGACGGTGTTCGGACGCAGGCTGTGGCTGCCCGACATCAACGCGGGCGGCGGCCCGCGTCGCGCCGCGGCGGAACGGGCGGCGATCAACGCACCCATGCAAGGAACCGCGGCCGATCTCATCAAGCTCGCGATGATCGAGGTGCAGCGCTGGCTCGATCGCGAAAGGCTCGCGACGAAGCTCGTCCTGCAGGTGCACGACGAGCTCGTGCTCGAGGTGCCCGACGCCGAGATGGACCGCGTGAAGCACGAGCTTCCGGGCCTCATGTCCGGCGTGGCGGCGCTATCGGTTCCGCTCGTCGTGGACGTGGGGACAGGCAGGAACTGGGACCAGGCCCACTAGCGCTCAGCGATACGCGGGGTTGGTCACCGTGGCGTCGTCGTCGTCGAGCGTGTCCTTGAAGCCCGCGTACACGCTGCCGATCGCGACAGGCCCTACCACCAGCGCGAAGACGAGGCCCGCGACGAGGAGCGCGATGAAGAACCCGACGAACGCGCCGACGCCGCTTGCGATGTCGCCGCCGATCATCGCGCCCGCGCCCAGCACGAACGCGACGCCCACCACGGCGAGCAGGAGCGCGATGCCGACGATGAGCACGACCAGGCTGTAGACGAGGAACGGCAGCCAGTTGCGCAGGCACGCGGCGAACGAGAGCTTCATCGCCTGGAACGCCGGCACGCCGCGCAGCACGACGAGCGCGGGCGCGAACCAGTTGAGCATCGCGAACGCGGCGACCGCCACGACCACCAGCAGCATGACGACGAGGCCCATGCCGCCGCCCATCGCGGCCAGCGGCGCCTCGAGCGCCTTCATGGGATCGGACAGCGAGCCCAGGTCCTGCAGGCGCGCGGAGCCGAAGAGCCCGGCCCCCGCGACGAGCATGAGGCCCACCACGAGCGCGAGGTTGAGCGCGCCGATGATCATGAGCGGGACGAAGTGCGCGCCCTGGAATCCTTCGAACAGGTGCGACATGCGGAGCGGCTCGCCCCGCTCCAGCGCGCGGCAGCCCACCATGAGCCCGCCGATGAAGACCGGCGTCAGCAGCGAGTGACCGATGCTTCCGACGAAGGGAACGGAGCCGATGAGTGTCGTGAGGATCAGGTAGACGAGGAACACGCCGATCCACATGCCGATGCTCGAGCGGAAGATGCGAAAGCCGTCGCCCCACCACCCGAATCCGCGTCCCGCGTCCACCACGCGCGGCTCGAACACCAATCCCGTCATGGCATCTCCCTGTTCATGAGGCGGCGTGCCGCTCGAGATCGTCGAGCGTGACCACGGCGAGCGCTTCCTCGTGCGTGGCCTCGAGCACGACGGGCGGGGCGACGCCGGCGTCGAGCGCCTCGCGCCAGCGGCCCACGCACAGGCACCAGCGGTCGCCGGCGCGCAAGCCCGCGAATCCGAACTCCGGCCGGGGCGTGGACAGGTCGTTGCCTGCCAGCCGCGAATAGACGAGGAAGGCGTCGGTCATCACGGCGCACACCGTGTGCATTCCGGTGTCTTCCGGGCCGGTATCGCAGCACGCGTTGCGATAGAAGCCGGTGAGCGGCTCTTCGCTGCACGGCGCGAGCGCGCCGCCCTTCACGTTCAACGATCCGTCGCGGGATGCCGCCATCGAAATGACGCGCGAAAGGCGGGCACGCCTCTCGCGCGATCTTGTGGGTGAACGGCTAGTTTAACGCGCTGCGCGCATCGACGGCGTCGCGGACGCGCGATGCGAGGTCGGCGGGGGCGTCCTTACGCAGGAACCAGCGCAGGCGCATCGTATCGCCGACCCAGTTGAAGCCGAAGTCCGCCAGGAGATGCTGCAGCGGCGCGACGTAGCGCGACCCGCGTTGCACGCGCAGCACCCAGGTCTTCTGTCCCTGCGGCGTTGCGAACAGCGCCGCGAGGAGTTGCCGTCCGTGGCCGCCGCCGCGCGCACCGAGATCGAGACCCGCGAGCCACAGCTCGTAGCCTCCTTCGATCGCGCGAAAGAGACCGAAGCCCACGGGCGGCGAGGCCGCCCCGCGGTCGTCGGGCCAGTAGACGTAGCCGGGAACTGCCACCGTGTCGATGCGTCCGTTGCGGCCTTCCTCGACGAAGTAGCCCGTCACCAGCGCACGCTTGAGCTTGGCGAAGAAGTCTTCCGCCTGGGGCGACGTTGCTCCCAGCTCGCGGTCGAAGCTGCCGTCTGCCGCACCCTGGCGGATGAGGGAGCGCAGCATCGCGAGATGTCCGACGTGGGCGGGCTGCAGCATGGCTGTACCGGGCGGGAGGATTGCCGCAGACGGTACGCCGATTGCGGCGTGCGTTGGGGCTGCAGCTTACGAACGGCGCGCGGCGACGCGCGAGCGGTCGCCGCCGCGGCAAGGATCCCTAGAACGCGAGATAGACGGCCAGGGCAAGGCCGAGCACGGCGAGCACGGCCGACAGCAGGATGGGATAGATCGGGGCGTGTGATCGAGGGACGTCGGCAGGCGGCAGCGTCGACACGTAGCTTCTGTGCTGAACGGCGCCGAGCACGAAGCATGCGACGCCGATCAACACGAGCGCGATGCCCACGCCGTTGGACACCCGGCTGTGCAGCTCGGCCGCCGGGACTCCCTGGCCCATCTGTGTCGCGAGCAGCCGCAGGAAGAGACCGAAGCGCGCCACCACGAAACCGAACGCCATGATGGTGAGGCCGGTACGCACCCATGCGAGCAGCGTGCGCTCGGCGGCGAAGAATACGCGGGGGTCGCTCATCATGGAGGCCATGGCGCGCTAGGTTATCATCGCTGTCCGCTTTCGCCTTCTCGCAAGGAATCCCATGCGCGCACTTCCCCGCATCGCGATGCTCGGCGCCGCGTTCGCGCTCACCGCACTCGCTCCGTTCGCAGTCCTCGCCCAGGCCTATCCTTCGAAGCCGGTCACCGTCGTCGTCCCGTGGCCGCCGGGCGGTCCCTCGGACATCGCCGCGCGGCCCATGGCAAAGGGACTCGGTGAAGAGCTG
>CAZIZD010000142.1:0-9714 GCA_964543615.1 uncultured Alcaligenaceae bacterium
CGCCGGATGCGCGGCAGCGGTCGAGCTGCCGTTCGACGTCCTGTCCCTCGCTCAATGCAACCGATGGATCGAGCAGCGCGAGCTCCTGGGCGAGATGCTCGCGATGCAGGTAGGGTGTGCCGACTTCGACGGGCGTCATCGCGAGCTCGCGCGAAAGAAAGCGCGCAAGGGGGATCTCGAGTTGCGAATCCGGGAAGAAGAAGATTCGCTTGCCGGCGAGCGCCGGTTGATGGCGCTTCACGGCGGCCTTCGCGCGTTCACGCGCCGGCGCGCACACTTCCTCGAAGCGGCGATCGCTCACGCGCCACTCGGCGGCCGCCGCGCGCAGCCAGGCCTCGGTGCCTTCCACGCCGAGTGGAAACGGCGCTGCGATGCGGGTGGCGCCTCGCGCCTCCAGCAGCCGAGCGGTGTCCGCGAGATACGGTTGTGCGAGGAGATAATGGGTGTTGCGACCGACCGCCGGCAGTTCGCGCGCGCTCCGGGGCGGGAGGAAACGCACCGGAGCGATGCCAAGCGCGGCGAACGTCCGTGCGAACTGGTCCTCGACTACGTCGGCCAGCGAGCCTACGACTAGCAGCGAGCGCGTGTCGTCCGCGGGCAGTTCCGGCACGAGCGAGGCGAGGCATGCGTCCTCGCCCTGCGTGAAGGTCGTCTCGATGCCGCTGCCCGAGTAATTGAGCACGCGCACGCGCGGAGCGAGGGAGTGCGACAACCGCTCGGCCGCGCGCGAGAGATCGAGCTTGATGACTTCCGACGGACACGAGCCCACGAGGAACAGGAGGCGGATGTCGGGCCGGCGCGCCAGCAGCTGCGCCACCACGCGGTCGAGCTCGGCGTTGGCATCGGCCAGGCCGGCGAGGTCGCGCTCGTCGATGATGGCGGTGGCGAAGCGCGGCTCGGCGAAGATCATCACGCCCGCGGCCGACTGCACCAGGTGCGCGCAGGTGCGCGAGCCGACGACGAGGAAGAAGGCGTCCTGGATCTTGCGATGCAGCCAGACGATCCCCGTCAGACCGCAGAACACCTCGCGCTGCCCGCGCTCGCGCAGGACCGGACGGTCGCCGCAGTCCGCGGCACGGGCGATGGGAATCGTGGTGGCGACGATGCTCATTGAACTACGCTCCGCATTTCGCGATTGGCGGATTCGCGCTCACTCGGCGACCGCGAGACCACTGGACGGCATCCGGCGCGCCGCGCGGAACTTGACGAGGAACTGCGCCGCGTTGACAACGTAGGTGGCATACGCCGCGAGCGCGAGCGCGAGTTGTCCGCGCGTGTCGAGCCAGCCGGTGACGAGCGCGGCAAGGTAGGCCGTGTGCAGGGCGATGACGCCCATGCTGACCACGTCCTCCCAGAAGAATGCGGGGGCGAAGAGGTACCGCCCGAAGACGTCCTTTTCCCAGAGGCAGCCGGTGACCATGATCGCGTACAGGCACGCCGTCTTGGCCACGACCGACATCGTGGCGACAAAGGCACCCTCGCCGGTCGCAAAGTACCGCAGGACGAGGACGAGGCTCACCAGGAACACGAGGAACTGTATCGGTGCCAGTACACCCTGAACGAGGGTCCAGGCCGAAGCGTCACGGCGGCGCCGCTCGGCATCGGTGTACAGCGGTGCTGCCCGCCCCCTCTCGCCCAATGCCCTCTCCTCCCGGCCGATTTGTCCAACTAATGGCCGATACCCTTCCGCGTATGCTTCTACACATCGCGCCGTGTGTCAATCTGAATGGACGTAAATATGGCTTGACAGAATTCGGGCGATGGTGCGGAATGCACGCGTCCCCCCTTTCCGCAGCGGAGCCTTCGAGGGCGATGCAACCACATGGAATAGCTCTGGAGGAGGTTTCCATGGACCAGATGCGGGGCGCCGCACTTGGAGGCTTTTCGAGCCTTATGTCCGACCGGGAGAGCAGCGAATTCGAGTTGCGTGCCGGCCTGCGCATTACGCGCAGCGATGCGGCCACCGGATTACGGGACGCAGTGACCACGGCGGAGATCGACCAGTTCGCGCGGCTTGTGCTGCGCGGCGAGATGGGATCCGTCGACAGCTTCCTCGACAAGCTCCGCGGCCGGGGCCTGAGCGCGGAGACGATCTACCTGGGTTTGCTCGAGGCGACTGCGCGCCGCTTCGGGGAGATGTGGCTCGACGACTCGTGCACGTTCTCCGACGTGACGATGGGCACGATCCGATTGCAGCAGATCCTGCGCGCCCTCGGGCCCTGGTTCCGCGGTGCGCTAGAATGTCCCTTGCCGGGACACAGGATTCTTCTGGTACCGGCAACGGGCGAACAGCACACGTTCGGCCTGTTCGTCGTCGCGGACTTCCTCGCGCGTGCCGGGTGGGACGTTTGGGGCGAGTCGTCGGCGGGCGAGAACGCCATGCGCCTCGTGCGCGACGAGTGGTTCGACGTGATAGGCGTGTCGGTCGGATGCGTGGCACAACTCGACGTCCTGACCGGATATATCCAGCGCCTGCGGTCGGCATCGCGTAACAGGGCGGTAGGCATCCTGGTGGGCGGCCCGGTGTTCGCAAGACATCCGGAATATGCCGCAAGCGTCGGCGCCGATGGCACCGCCGCCGACGGGAGCGAAGTGGCGCAAGTCGCCGAATCGCTCCTGGCTTCGAACATGCGGCCTGGCTAGGAGAGCACGGCTCGCGGAAGGATCGTGGTGAAGGAAAAGCGGCAGCACGGCCAGACGGCCATCAAAACGTTCAATTCCCCCGGGAAGACGCTGGGTGAGCTGGACGCGGAAGCTGCGTCGTCCGTCATCACGGCAGCCTCGGACATTGCGCTGGTCATCGACCGCGACGGCGTGATACGCGACCTCGCGTTCGGCAGCGAGGAGCTCTCGCAGGAAGACTACGGCAAGTGGCTGGGCCAGCCGTGGGCAGACACGGTCACGGCAGAGTGCCGTGGCAAGATCGAGGAGCTCCTGCGCGACGCGTCGAACAAGTCGCCCGGACGCGCACGCCAGGTCAACCACCCGTCGTCGCGCGGCGCTGACGTACCGGTCGTTTACTCGGCCGTGCAGGTGGGCGACGCAGGCCGCGTGGTGGCGGTCGGCCGCGACCTCCGTTCCATCGCCGCGCTCCAGCAGCGCCTGGTCGAGGCGCAGCAGTCGATGGAACGCGACTACTGGCGCCTGCGTCACGTCGAGACGCGCTACCGCCTGCTCTTCCAGATGGCGAGGGAAGCCGTGCTCGTCGTCGACACCCAGTCGCTCAAGGTCGCGGAGGCAAACCCCGCCGCGATCGAATTGCTCGGCGATCCGGACCGCCGCGTCGTGGGAAGGCCGCTCGGCGAGAGCTTCGACGCGGACAGCGACAAGGCGCTGCAATCGCTGCTGGTAAGCGTGCGTGTCGCCGGCCGCGGCGACGACGTGCGCGTGCGGCTGCGCGAAGGCGATCGCCAGTTCATGGCCTCGGCCTCACTCATCCGCCACGAAAGCAGCTCGCTGTTCCTGATCCGCCTCGCCCCGTTGAGTGCCGCGTCACCCGCGTCGCGGCCCGCCGCGGCGCTCATGGCGCAGGTCGTCGACAGCGCGCCGGATGCCTTCATCGTCACCGATCCGGAGGGCCGCATCCTGGCGGCCAATGCCGCGTTCGTCGAGATCGCGCAGCTGGCAAGCGAGGAGCAGGCACGCGGCGAGTCGATCGATCGCTGGCTCGGGCGCCCGGGCGTCGACCTCAATGTGATGATCTCGAACCTGCGTCAATACGGCGTGCTCAAGCTCTTCGCGACGACGCTGCGCGACGAGGCGGGCGCGACGACCGACGTCGAGATTTCCGCGGTCTCGCTTCCCCGGGCGCAGCAGCCGTGCCTCGGGTTCACGATCCGCAACGTGGGCCGGCGCTTGAGCGCCGATCCGCAGCAAGGCACGCGCGCTCTTCCCCGTTCCGTCGAGCAGCTCACCGAGCTCGTGGGCCGCGTCCCGCTCAAGGATCTCGTACGCGAGGCCACCGACCGCATCGAGCAACTCTGCATCGAAGCGGCGCTCGAGCTCACACGCAACAACCGCGCGTCGGCGGCCGAGATGCTGGGCCTCAGCCGGCAGAGCCTGTACGTCAAGCTTCGCCGGTTCGGCCTCGGCGATCCCAACGACGCCGAAGAGTAGGCGTCTTCCGTCGATGTCACGCGAAGGCGCGTTACCGGTCTCGACCGTTTCGTCGCGTCCTTCGCTTTCGGCGATTGCGGAGCTCTTCAAGCCCGTCACCTGGTTCCCACCGATGTGGGCGTTCGCATGCGGCGTCGTCGGCTCCGGCGTGCCCATCGCCGACCACGCCGGTCTCGCGATCCTGGGCGTGATCCTCGCCGGACCGCTCGTGTGCGCCACGAGCCAGGCCGTGAACGACTGGTTCGACCGCGACGTCGACGCAATCAATGAGCCGCATCGCCCGATTCCCTCGGGCCGCATCCCGGGACGCTGGGGCCTTCGCATCGCGATCCTGTGGACGCTCGTCTCGCTCCTGGTGGCGTCCGCGCTGGGCCCCGTGGGGTTCGCGGCCGCGGCCGCGGGACTCGCGCTCGCCTGGGCATACAGCGCTCCGCCCGTGCGCCTCAAGCGCAACGGCTGGTGGGGCAATCTCGCGTGCGGGGCGTCATACGAAGGGCTCGCGTGGATCACGGGTGCCGCAGTGATGGCGGGGGGGGCGCTGCCTGCGACCGGCACGTTCGTGCTCGCCTTTCTCTACAGCGCCGGCGCTCACGGGATCATGACGTTGAACGACTTCAAGGCGATCGAGGGCGACCAGCGCATGGGCATCCGATCGCTTCCCGTGCAACTCGGCGTGAACGGCGCGGCCTGGGCCGCGTGCCTCACGATGGCCCTTCCGCAGGTCGTGGTCGTCGCGTACCTCGCGTATTCGGAACGGCCGTGGCACGCCGTCGCGGTCGCCGCGCTGCTCGCCTGCCAGCTGCTCATGATGAAGCGATTCCTCGCGGCCCCGCGCGAGCGTGCCCTCTGGTACAGCGGCTTCGGGGTGCCGCTATTCGTGAGCGGCATGATGGTCGCGGCGTTCGCGCTGCGCGGCATGCCATGAGCACAATGAACGACACCTACGACACCGTCATCGTCGGCGGCGGACCCGCGGGCGCCACGGCCGCGCACGATCTCGCGCGCGCGGGACGCAACGTGCTGCTGGTCGATCGCGCCGGACGCATCAAGCCGTGCGGCGGCGCCATTCCACCGGCGCTCATCGAGGAGTTCGACATCCCGCAGTCGCTGCTCTGCGCGCGGGTCAATTGCGCCCGCATGGTGTCGCCCGCGGGGCGCGAGGTCGACATGCCCATCGAGAACGGCTACGTGGGCATGGTCAACCGCGACGTGTTCGACGAGTTCCTGCGCGAGCGCGCCCGCCAGTCGGGCGCCACGCGCATCGCGGCGACCTTCGAGCGCGTCGAGCGCGAGGCGGGCACGACCTACGTCGTGCTGCGTGAAGCCGGAGAGGCGGCGCCGCGGCGGATCGCCGCGCGCTCCGTCATCGGCGCCGACGGCGCGGCTTCGGAAGTGGCGAAGCAATGCGTTCCGGGAGCGGACAGCATCCGTTACGTGTATGCGTATCACGAGATCGTGCGTGCGCCCAAGTCCGGCTTCGACGGCGCGCGCTGCGACGTGTTCTACCAGGGTCCGCTCTCGCCCGACTTCTACGGCTGGATCTTTCCGCACGGCGAGACGGCGAGCATCGGCACCGGCACTGCGCAGCGCGGATTCTCCATTCGCAGCGCCGTCACGGCGCTGCGCGCGCAGACCGGCCTCGACACGGTGGAGACGATACGCCGCGAAGGCGCGCCAATCCCGATGAAGCCGCTCAAGCGATGGGACGACGGGAAGAACGTCGTGCTCGCCGGCGACGCCGCGGGTGTGGTGGCACCGGCGTCCGGTGAAGGCATCTACTACGCGATGGCCGGCGGCCGCTTCGCGGCGCAGGCAATCGGCGAGTTCCTCGATTCCGGCGACGCGCGGGCCCTTGCCCTCGCCCGCAAGCGCTTCATGAAGGCACATGGGCGCGTGTTCTGGATCCTCGGGATCATGCAGCGCTTCTGGTACGCGAACGACGCGCGGCGCGAGCGATTCGTGAGCATCTGCCGCGACCGCGACGTGCAGGACCTCACTTGGCAGTCGTACATGCACAAGAAGCTCGTGCGCGCCAAGCCCCTCGCGCACCTTCGCATCTTCGTGAAGGACCTCGCACACCTCGCCGGCGTCGTGCGTCCCTGATGCCTCAACCGTCGTTGTGGAAGCCTCTCGCAGGCGCGAGCGCGGCCGCCATCCTCACCGGTGGCCTCGGCCGCCTGCTCACCAACCTTGGCCCGTGGTACTACGGACTCTCGTTCCCGCCGTGGAAGCCGCCCGACTGGCTCTTCGGTCCCGCGTGGACCACGATCTACGTGCTCGCGGTCGCCGCGTTCGTGTCGGTCTGGCGCAGAGCCCCGCCCGACCGCAGGCCGGTGATCCTCGGTCTCGTCGCGGTGAACATCGCGCTCAACCTGCTCTGGAGCGCGCTGTTCTTCACGTGGAGGCGCCCGGATCTCGCGCTGATCGAAGTGGCGTTCCTCTGGATCTCGATACTCGCGCTCGTCGTTGCCTTCTGGCGCTGGTCGCGCACGGCGTCGCTCCTGCTCCTGCCCTATCTTGCGTGGGTGACCTTCGCTTCCGCACTCAACGCGTCCATCGTCGCGCGCAACGGGCCCTTCGGATGAGCGAGTGGCTTGCGTCGGGACGCCTCGTCGACGCGATCCTGCTCATGATGGCCGTGGAGTGTGCGGCGATCGCCGTGGCGGGGCGCCGATTCGGCCTCGCCTTGCGCGACGTCGCCGCCAACCTGGCCGCCGGCGCCTTCCTGCTGCTTGCGCTGCGCACCGTTCTGGCCGGGGCCGCTCCGAGCTGGACGTTCGCGTGCCTCGCCGGCGCCCTGGCGGCGCACATCGCGGACTTGGCGTCGCGACGGCGTTGAAACGCGCCGCGGGCACGCTGCTGATCGTCCTCGGCGACCAGCTCGATCGGTCGCATCCCGGACTCGCCGAACTCGACCCTGCACGCGATCGCGTCCTCTTCGTGGAGGCCCGCGACGAGGCGGCGCAGGTGTGGAGTCACAAGGCGCGCATCGCGCTCTTCTTCGCCGCAATGCGCGCCTTCGCGTTCGAGCTTCGCGCGCAGGGGTTCGACGTCGAGTACCTGCGCATCGGCACGCATCCGCATGCCTCGCTCGCCGACGCATGGCGTCACGTGCTCGCGCGGGACCGGCCTTCGCGCGTCGTGGTCACCGAGCCCGGCGACTGGCGCGTACTCGCGGATCTTCAGCGCGTGTGCGCAGAGCATGCGACGCCGCTCGATGTGCGCGCCGATCCGCACTTCCTCTGCAGCACGGAGGACTTCGCCACGTGGGCCGGCCGCCGCGCGCCGCTGCGCATGGAATTCTTCTATCGCTGGATGCGCCAGCGCGAGAACGTGCTGATGGACGACGGCAACCCTGCGGGCGGCCGCTGGAACTTCGACGCGGACAACCGGCAGTCGTTCGGACGCGCGGGACCGCTCGACGTGCCGGAGCCTCCGCGCTTCCCGCCCGACGCGATCACGCGCGAGGCCATCGCCGACGTCGAGCGGCACTTCGCGGGCCATCCCGGGTCGCTCGCGAGCTTCGCGTGGCCCGTCACGCCTGCGCAGGCGAGCGCGGCGTTGCATTCCTTCGTCGAGCAGCGACTTGCGCAGTTCGGCGCGCACCAGGACGCGATGTGGGACACGATGCCTTTCGGATGGCATTCGCTGCTGTCCACGTCCCTCAACCTCAAGCTCCTCGACCCACGTCGCGCGATCGCGGCCGCGGAGGCCGCTTGGCGCGCGGGACGCGCACCGCTGGCGAGCGTGGAGGGTTTCGTGCGACAGGTTCTCGGCTGGCGTGAGTTCATTCGCGGCGTCTATTGGCGCGACATGCCGCAGCTTGCAACCGCGAATCACTTCGGCCACGCACGGCGGCTGCCCGGCTGGTACTGGACGGGCAGGACGCACATGCGCTGCATGCGCTCGGTGATCGGGCAGACGCTGGAGCACGGCTATGCGCATCACATCCAGCGCCTGATGGTCACGGGCAACTTCGCGTTGCTGGCACAGGTCGAGCCCGCGCAGGTGTGCGACTGGTACCTGGCGGTGTACGTCGATGCGGTCGACTGGGTCGAGCGTCCCAACACCGCGGGCATGGCCCTCTTCGCGGACGGCGGCCGTTTCACGAGCAAGCCCTATGCGGCGTCGGGCCAGTACACCAACCGCATGAGCAACTACTGCAAGGGATGCCGCTACGATCCGGCGGCAAGAACGGGAGAGCGCGCCTGCCCGGTGACGGTGTTCTACTGGCGCTTCATGTTCACGCATGAACGCGCCCTCGCGCGCAATCCACGCACGGCGCTCATGGCACGCAACGCTGCGCGGTTCGCTGCGGAAGAGCGTGCCGCCATCCTCGCCAAGGCGGAGGAGATCGAGGCAGGGCTCGACGACGCGTGACGCGTCAGTAGCGTCCGCCGTTCTTCTGCCAGCGCCATGCGTCGGCGCAGATCGCGTCGAGGTCGCGCGCGGTCCGCCACTGCAGCAACCGGGCCGCCAGCGACGCATCGGCGTAATACGCGGCAACGTCACCCGCTCGCCGTGGCGCAATGGCCTTGGTGAGCTTGCGGCCGCACGCCTTCTCGAACGTCCCGACGACTTCGAGCACCGAGTGTCCGCGCCCTGCCCCCAGGTTCACCGTCAGCGCGCCGTGCGACTTCGCAAGATAGCGAAGCGCCGCGACGTGGCCCTCGGCCAGGTCCTGCACGTGGAGGTAATCGCGGATGCAGGTTCCGTCGGGTGTCGGCCAGTCACCGCCGTACACCGACAGCCCGGCGATCTCGCCCGCGGCAAGCTTGCACAACAGGGGGATGAGGTTCGCCGGACGGCCGCGCGAGCATTCGCCGAGCATCCCGGAATCGTGCGCACCCGCCGGATTGAAGTAACGCAGGATCGCGATGCGCCAGTTTGCATTGGCACGCGCGAGGTCGCGCAGGAAGTCCTCGACGACGCGCTTGGTCCGGCCATACACACCGCTCGGACGCAGCGGCGCGTCCTCGTTGACGGGCAGGTCGTCGGGCTGGCCGTAGACCGTGGCCGACGAGCTGAACACGAGCGTTGCGACACCGGCTTCGCCCATGACCTCCGCGAGCGCGATCGCGCCACCGACGTTGACGTCGTAGTAAGCGAGGGGGCGCGCCTCGGATTCACCGACGGCCTTGAGCCCCGCGCAGTGAACGACCGCGATGATCGGATGATCGTGAAAGACGGATCGCAGAGCGCCAACGTCGCGCACGTCCGCTTCGATCGAAGGGATCGGCCGCCCGGCGAGCGCTTGCAGGCGAGGCAGGACTGCCGGCGTGCTGTTCGAGAAGTCGTCGAGCACGACGGGTGCATAGCCGGCGCGGGCGAGCTCGACGACGACGTGCGAGCCGACGTACCCCGCGCCGCCGGTGACGAGGATCGTCTCAGGCATGGGGCCGATTATGGCAGTTGCAGCGGCTGGGGGAACAGCGGGGTTACATGGCGCACGGCGCGCAAGGCGCAACAAAAAGCCGGGCGCGCGGCCCGGCCTTTAGAAGTCCCACGGCAGCCGTTATGCCTTGGCGCCCTCGGCTTCGGCCGGCGCCTCGACCGGGCGGTCGACCAGCTCGACCAGCGCCATCGGGGCGGCGTCGC
>CAZIZD010000142.1:9724-10306 GCA_964543615.1 uncultured Alcaligenaceae bacterium
GTCGCCCTGGCGGAAGCCGAACTTGAGGATCCGCAGGTAGCCACCGGGACGCGCCTGATAGCGCGGGCCGAGCTCGTTGAAGAGCTTGGTCACGACGTCGCGATCGCGCAGGCGATCGAACGCGAGGCGGCGATTGGCGACCGTGGGCACCTTGGCCAGCGTGATGAGCGGCTCGGCGACGCGGCGGAGCTCCTTGGCCTTCGGAAGCGTCGTGCGGATCGCTTCGTGGGTGAAGAGCGAATTGGTCATGTTGCGCAGCATCGCGAGGCGATGGCTGCTGGTGCGGTTGAGCTTGCGCAGTCCGTGACGATGTCTCATGGTCCGTTTCCTTTGGCGCAGCTTTTCACCGCGCTCGATTCTTGGTCTTAACGCTGCCCGTTACGGGCGATCCAGCCCTGCGGGGGGCCAGTTCTCGAGCTTCATGCCGAGCGAGAGTCCGCGCGACGCGAGCACTTCCTTGATCTCGTTGAGCGACTTGCGGCCGAGGTTCGGCGTCTTCAGCAGCTCGGTCTCGCTGCGCTGGATGAGATCGCCGATGTAATAGATGTTCTCGGCCTTGAGGCAGTTGGCCGAACGCACGGT
>CAZIZD010000143.1:0-10238 GCA_964543615.1 uncultured Alcaligenaceae bacterium
CGACTACTGCTCGCGATCGGCCAATCCGGTCGGCCGCCTCCTGCTCGCGTTGTACCGCCGCGACGGCGAGGAGAACCTCCGTGCGAGCGACGCGATCTGCACCGGGCTCCAGCTCACCAACTTCTGGCAGGACGTCGCGATCGACTGGAAGAAGGATCGGGTTTACCTGCCGCGCGAAGACCTCGACCGATTCGGCGTCACCGAGGCGCACATCGCGGAAGGACGCATGGACGCGCGGATGCGCGCGCTGATGCAGTTCCAGACCGCGCGCACCCGCGCGCTTCTGGAGTCGGGACGGCCGCTCACGCGCGCACTGCCGTGGCGGCTCGGGCTCGAGCTCTCCGCGGTGATCGCGGGCGGCCTGCGCATCCTCTCGCGCATCGACGCGGCGGGCGGCGACGTGTTCATGCACCGGCCCGTGCTGCGCAAGCGGGATTGGGCCGTGGTCGCGTACCGCTCGGTCTTCACGTGAGCGCGAACTGCCGCCCGGGAGGGCGCTCCGCAAGCGAACCCCGCAGCGGCAGGGGTCGTCGAGCGAGCGCGGCATGAGCCCCGACGAGTACTGCCAGCAGAAGGCCGCCGCGAGCGGGTCGAGCTTCTACTACAGCTTTCTCTTCCTGCCGCCGCCGCGCCGGCGCGCGATCACCGCGCTCTACGCGTTCTGCCGCGAGGTGGACGACGTGGTCGACGAGGTGCACGACGCGGGCGTGGCCGAGACCAAGCTCGCGTGGTGGCGGCAGGAGGTCGCGCGCACGTTCCACGCGACGCCGGCGCATCCCGTGGCGCAGGCGCTGGTGCCGATCGTGCGCGAGTTCGGCCTGCCGGAGGAGCACTTCCACACGATCATCGACGGCATGGCCATGGACCTCACGCAGGTCCGCTACGTGGACTTTGCGTCGCTCGAGCTCTATTGCCACCGCGTCGCCGGCGTCGTGGGCCTCTTGTCGGCCGAGATCTTCGGCTATTCGAATCCGGCGACGCGCGGCTATGCGCGCGACCTGGGCGTCGCGTTCCAGCTCACCAACATCTGCCGCGACGTGGGCGAGGACGCGCGGCGCGGCCGCATCTATCTGCCGCAGGAGGACCTGGCGCGCTTCGGCGTCGCGCCCTCGTCGCTGCTGCGCGCCGAATACTCACCGGCCTTCGCCGAGCTCATGCGCTTCGAGTTCGACCGCGCGCGCGGCTGGTACGAAAAGGCGATGGCGCAGCTCCCCCCGGAAGATCGCAAGGCGCAGCGCACCGGCCTCGTCATGGCGGCGATCTATCGCACACTGCAGGACGAGATCGCGCGCGACGGCTATCGCGTGCTCGACCGCAAGACCTCGCTCACTCCCATTCGCAAGCTGTGGATCGCGTGGACGACGGCGAGAAAGTTGCGGTAATCGGCGGCGGGTACGCGGGCTGCGCCGCCGCGGTGACGCTCGCGTCGAACGGCGTGCGCTGCGCGCTGTTCGAGACCGGCCCGGTCCTGGGCGGCCGTGGCCGACGCATCGAGCGCGACGGCTTCCGCCTCGACAACGGCCAGCACCTGATGCTCGGCGCGTACGCGACGACGTGGCGCATGCTCGACACGATCGGCGCCAGGCCTCCGGTGGTGCGCCGCCCGCTGGCGATCGTGCCCTTCGCGCAAACGATGACGGATGCCGTGACGCTGCGGGCACCGCGCGCGCCGGGGCGCCTCGGACTCCTGCTCGGGCTGCTTCTTGCACGTGGCCTCACCTGGCGCGAACGGCTCGCCAACATCGCGTGGTTCCGTGCGCTCGAACGCACGGGCTTCGTGCGGCCACGCGGCGAAACGGTTGCCAAGCTGCTGGCCCTGCTGCCCCCGCGCGTCGCGCAGCGCCTGTGGGAGCCTCTCAACCTCGCGGCCCTCAACACGCCCGCAGCGTCGGCCTCGTCGCAGGTATTCGCGAACGTGCTGAAGGCGTCGTTCACCGGGCGCGGCGACGACAGCGATTTCGTGCTGTCGGCCACCGACCTCTCCGACTTCTTTCCCGAGCGCGCGGCGCGCTACCTCGTCGAGCGAGGGAGCGCCGTCGAGCTCGGCACGCGGGCGCAGGCGGCGACGGCCGACGCTTCGTCCGTGACCGTGCTTGCGGAGGGACGTGCCGTGCGCGTGGCGGCGGCCATCGTCGCCGTGGGTCCCCATCAACTCGAGCGCGCGTTCGCGAAGGAGCTGCTGGCGGCGCGTCCCGATCTCGCGGAACGCATCGGCGCACTCGCAGCGCTCGAGTACGAGCCCATCACCACCGTGTGGCTCGGATATCCGGAACGCATCGCCATGCCGGGGCCGATCGCGCGGCTCGACGACGATCCGGGCCAATGGGTGATCGACCGGCCCGACGTGCTTCGTTCCGGCAAGGTGCGCCTCGCGCAGATGCTGGCCGTCGTGATCAGCGCGAGGGGACCGCACAGCGCGATGCCGCACGCCGAGCTCGCCCGGCGCACCGATGCGCAGCTCCGGCGCCTCGTGCCCGCACTGCCCCCCCTCGCCTGGTCGTTCGTGGTGGAAGAGAAGCGTGCGACCTACGCCTGCACGCCGGATCGCCCCCAGGCAGGCGGTCCGCGCTTTGCGGCAGGCGTTTACCTCGCGGGCGACTACGTCGACGAGGAGTTTCCGGCGACGCTCGAGGCCGCGGTGCGCAGCGGCGTGGCCGCGGCGGAAGCGCTCCTCGCCGACCGCCGCCCCTGATGCGTCAGCGATCTGTAAGCGGCTCGGGACCATAGTTTCCGTGCCGAGACGTTCGGCTGCACGCACTTTCGAGGCACCCGTGAGATTCGCCAAAGCCGTACTCGCCGCATGCGCGGCGCTCTTCTTCGCATTGCCGGCCGCGGCCAGCAACGTGACCGATCACTGGTACGCACCCTCCGAGTCGGGATGGGGCGTGAGCGTCACGCACCAGGGCAACGTCGCATTCATCGTGCTCTTCGCCTACGGCCCGGACGGCCAGCCTGCGTGGTACGCGGGCGACGCCACGCGCTATGGCGAGCGGATGGGCGGCCATCCGGGTTTCGCGGGGACGCTCTATCGCATGAGGGGTCCCTGGCTCGGCGGACCGTTCGACCCGTCAAAGGTCGGCGCGACGCCCGTGGGCAGCGTGACCTTCGAGTCTTATGACTTCGACCGCGCCACGCTCCTCTACTCGATCGACGGCGTCACGCAGACCAAGACAGTGCAGCGCCTCACGTTCCGCTACAAGAACTGGTCGGGCCTCTATCGCGGCGTGGCGCGCGCAACGTATCGCGACTGCTCGCCCACGTTCACGCCGGCCTTCAACTACGACGACGGCCTCGTCGACATCGAGCACGACGGGGCCAATTTCCGCTTCTGGTTCGAAGGCAAGAAGGCGGCGTGCATGTTCACGGGGACTTACACGCAGCAGGGGCGCATCGGCTCCGCCACCGGAAGCTACGTCTGCGCGGATGGACCGGGCGGAACGTTCACGCTGAACGGCGTCGAGTCGACCGAGCGCACGTTCGGCGGCCGCATCGAGATGTCGCATCCAAGCTGCAGCGCGATGTCGCTGGACATAGCCGGATTCACGCTTCAGTCGACGGAGTGATGCCGGACGCGGCTACAGCCACGCGAGTGAGTGCCCGCCGTCGACCGTGACGGTGGCACCGGTGATGTAACGGCCCGCGTCCGAGGCGAGCAGGAGCAGCGTGCCGTCGAGGTCGTCGGGCTGGCCGAAGCGCCGCATGGCGACGCGCTTGACGAGCGACTCGCCGGCGGGCGAGCGCAGGAAGTCGCGGTTGAGCTCTGTCTCGACGTACCCCGGCGCGATCGCGTTGACGCGGATGCCGTGCGTGGCCCACTCGAGCGCAAGTGCTTCCGACAGGCGCAGGAGCGCCGCCTTGGCCGCGATGTAGGGCGCCACCTGCTTCGTCACGCGCAACCCGAGGATCGAGGCGATGTTCACGATCGACCCGCCTCGCTTCGCGTCGGCCATCACCTTCGCAGTCGCACGCGCGACGCGGAACGCGCCGTCCAGGTTCGTGTCGACCACGCTGCGCCACTCCTCCTCGCTCGTCATGAGCGCGGGCTTGGTCATCGCGATGCCGGCGTTGTTGACGAGGATGTCGATGGCCGATGCGCGATCGACCGCGTCGCGCACCGCACCGTCGACGCTGCCCGCGTCGCGCACGTCCATCGTCACGGCGTAGGCCTTGCGGCCAAGGGCCTCGATCTCGGCGGCGAGCGCGGCCAGCGCATCGGCACGTCGCGCGGCCACGATCACGTCGGCGCCGTGACGCGCCAGCACCAGCGCGAAGTGGCGGCCGAGGCCGCTCGACGCGCCCGTCACCAGCGCGATCCGTCCAGCGAGCGCGTCGGGCGCGAACAGGGTCATGGCTCGAGGGACTTCGCCCGGTCGCGCAGCATGAACTTCTGGATCTTGCCCGTGGCCGTCTTGGGCAGCGGGCCGAACACGATCGTCTTGGGCGCCTTGAAGTGCGCGATGCGCTCGCGGCACCACGCGATGACGTCCGCGCCCGTGACTGCCGGCGCGTCCGGCTTCAGCATCACGAAGGCGCACGGTGTCTCGCCCCACTTGTCGTCGGGCCGCGCCACTACCGCGGCCTCCATCACGTGCGGATGCCGGTACAGGCACTCCTCCACCTCGAGCGAGCTCACGTTCTCGCCGCCTGTGATGATGATGTCCTTGCTGCGGTCCTTGATCTCGATGTAGTTGTCGGGATGCCATACCGCGAGGTCGCCCGAGTGATACCAGCCGTGGCGAAACGCCTCCGTCGTGGCGCGGTCGTTGCGCAGATAGCCCTTCATGATCGTGTTGCCGCGAAGCATGACCTCGCCCAGCGTGCTGCCGTCGCGCGGAACCGGCTGCCCCGTTTCGGGATCGCCCACCTGCAGTCCAGCGAGCGTGGGCATGGCGACCCCCTGCCGCGCCATGAAGCGCGCACGTTCCGTGAGCGGCAGCGGGTCCCACGCGTCCTGCCACGCGCACAGGGTGGCCGGACCGTAGGACTCCGTGAGACCGTACAGGTGGGTGACGCGGAAACCCATCGATTCCATCGCCTCGATGATGGCCGACGGCGGCGCCGCCCCGCCGGTCGCGACCTCCACCGGCCAGTCGAACGCGACCTTCACCGATGCCGGCGCGTGAACCAGCAGGTTGAGCACGATCGGCGCGCCGCACACGTGCGTGACGCGTTCGTCGCGGATCGCGGGGAAGATGAGCGCGGGATCGACGCGGCGCAGGCACACGTGCGTCGCGCCCGCGGCGGTGACTGCCCACGTGTACGACCAGCCACAGCAGTGGAACATCGGCAGCGTCCAGAGGTACACGCTGTCGGGCGCGAGCCTGAACGCGAGCGCGTTGCCGAGCGCGTTGAGATAGGCGCCGCGATGGTGATACACGACACCCTTGGGATCGCCGGTGGTGCCCGAGGTATAGAGAAGCGCCAGCGAATCCCACTCGTCCTCGGGACCGGGCCACGCGAATGCGGGATCGCCCCCGTCCAGCAGCTCCTCGTAGCGCACGCCGCCGAGCGGATCTCCGCGCGGACCCTCGCTGTCGTCGATGTCGATGACGACGGGCGGCCGCTCCATCTGTGCGAGCGCCGCCTTGACCACCGGCGCGTACTCGGCGTCGGTGAGGAGCACCTTGGCGCCGCCGTGCGCCAGGCAGAACGCGATCGTGGCGGCGTCGAGGCGCACGTTGAGAGGATTGAGGATGGCGCCGAGGGCGGGCACCGCGTAATGCGCCTCGAGCAATGCCGGCACGTTGGGCGCCATGACGGCGACCGTGTCGCCGCGCCCGACGCCGAGCTTGCGCAGCGCCGAGGCCAGGCGCCGGCAGCGGGCCTCGAGGTCGCGATAGGTGTACGACAGCCGCCCGTGGCGCACCGCCACCTTCGACGGCCAGACGAGCGCGCTGCGCTCGAGGAAGCCCACCGGCGAGAGCGGGACGTGATTGGCGGCGTTGCGCGGCAGCGGTTCCGGGGTCACGGGACTACCCTCCGCACTTCGTGCTGCGGGGCGTGTTCGCCTTGGGACGGCCCTGCCGTCTCACGAGGCATCCCCGCGCGGCCGCGTCGCGCCCGTGCGGTTGCGCACCAGGCGCTGCTGCTCGCGATTCCACTCGCGTTCCTTGATCGTGTTGCGCTTGTCGTGCTGCTTCTTGCCCTTGGCGAGCCCGACCTCGAGCTTGATGCGCCCTGCCTTGAAGTGCAGGTTGAGGGGCGTGAGCGTGTAGCCGGCGCGCTCGACCTTGCCCACGAGGCGGTTGATCTCCTCGCGATGCATGAGGAGCTTGCGGGTGCGCGTGGGATCGGCGCGAACGTGCGTGGAGGCGGTGGACAGCGGCGTGATGTGCGAGCCCAGCAGCACGATCTCGCCATTCTTGACGACGACGTACGCTTCCTTGAGGTTCGCGCGACCCGCGCGAATGGCCTTGACCTCCCAACCTTCGAGGGCAAGTCCGGCCTCCAGGCGCTCCTCGATAAAATAGTCGTGGAACGCCTTCCTGTTTTCGACGATGCTCATTGCCTTCCCATTCTAGCAACCCCGGCATGCCCACCGTTCACCGCTCCGTCCTCGTTCCCCACAGCGCGCGGCAGATGTTCGACCTCGTGGACGACGTCGACCACTACTGCGAGTTCCTCCCGTGGTGCGGCGGGAGCGAGGTGATCGAGACCACCGGGGAGCGCAAGGTCGCACGCGTGGACATCAACTTCAAGGGCGTGAAGGCGCACTTCATCACGTCCAACGTGAACGACCCGCCGGACTCGATCACCATCGCGTTGAAGGAGGGCCCGTTCAAGGCGCTGCGCGGCAAGTGGTCGTTCAAGCCCCTCGCGGACGACGCGTGCAAGGTCGAGTTCGACCTGACCTACGAGTTCGAGACCACGGTGCTCGAAGCGCTCGTCGGACCGGTGTTCAACCACATCGCGCATTCGTTCATCGACGCGTTCGTGAGGCGCGCGGTGGAGAAGTACGGATGAAGGTCACCGTTGCCTACGGCGCGCCGGGTGTCGAGGCCATCGAGCGCGTGGATGTGCCCACCGGATCGACCGTGGGCGATGCCCTGGCACGCACCGCGTTCACGACGAGCCTCGCGATGCCGGTCACGGTCTCGTACGCGATTCACGGCCAGCGGGCGAGGCTCGACACGCCGCTTGCCGACGGCGATCGCGTCGAGATCGTCCGCCCCTTGATCGCCGACCCGAAAGCCGTACGCCGTGCGCGCGCCGCCGACCATCCGTTGCCGCCGACGCGAAAAGTGAAGCGGCGCAAGACCGCCCTCACCTAGGGATGTCCCACCCCCGGGGGTTGGCGATCCGCCGCAAAGTCGGCGATACTTGTCCGATGCCCGCCCGCCGCACCCGGTTCGTCGCCCCCCTTTGCTTCGCAGCCACTGTCGCGATGGCGTCGTCCGCGCATGGGCAGTCGCTCGCCTCGTCCGCCGCCGATGCCGCGGGCAAGGTGTGGACCGGCGCGCAGGACGTGGCCACCTATGCGCTCGGCCTCTTGGGCGTCAATTACCGGTTCGGCGGCAACTCCCCCGAGACCGGCCTCGATTGCAGCGGCCTCGTGCGCTACGTGTTCCAGGAAGTCACGGGGGTCTCGCTCCCACGCACCGCCAAGGAGATGAGCGGACTCGGGTCGAAGGTAACCATCGCCGACTTGAAGCCCGGTGACCTCGTCTTCTTCAACACGCGCCGGTTCGCCTTCTCGCACGTGGGCATCTACCTGGGCGACAACCGCTTCGTGCACGCCCCGAGGCGGGGCCGGGAAGTCACCGTCGCTTCGCTCGACCAGGCGTACTGGCAGAAGCACTTCAACGGGGCGCGGCGCCTGGTCGGCGTGCTGCCTGCGCTGTTGCCCGATGTCATCTCGCCCGCGGTCGCGGGCGAATTCATGCCTGCGTTACCGCTCGCCGGCGAGCTGGCGCCCCTGCCCGTGGCGGCCGGCGAAGAGCCTTCCGCGCTCGCGCTCGAGCTCGCAGACCCGGGGCACTGAACCGCCCGCGTCGCGGGCGATCGGGCGCTATTCCTTCGCGCCCGCGCGGCGCAGTTGCGACACCATCCCCTGCTCGTTGCCGCGCGTGGCCCACGCGAGCGCGGTGCCGCCAGCATCGTTCTTCTGGTTCACGTCGGCGCCCTTCGCGATGAGGAGCGTAACCGTCGAGCCCTTGCCCTCGCGCACCGCCATCATGAGCGCCGACGTGCCGTTGGGCGAGACCGCATTCACGTTCGCGCCCTCGGCGACGAGGTACTCCACCACGGCGTCGTGCCCGCCGGTGGCCGCGTAGATGAGCGCCGTCCATCCGGAATTGTTGACGTCGGCGCCGCGGTTGCGCAGCTTCTTCACGAGCTCGAGATGTCCCATGAGCGCGGCGGCCATGATCGCCGAGTCGCCCACCGCGCTACGCTTGTTCACGTCGGCCTTCGCCGCGAGCAGGGCATCGACCGTCCCCGTGTAACCCGCGCGCGCCGCGAGCACGAGCGCGGGCTCGCCGTTGGGGCCTACGGTGTTGGGGTCGATCCCCTTCGCGAGGAACTCCTTCACCTGGACCACGCGGTCGTTGTTCACCGCGATGATGAAGTCCTCGTACATGTCCGCGCGCGCGGCGAGCGAGACGATGGCGAGGAGGACGAGGGCAATGAAGTTACGCATGGGCAGGTATCCCGAAGAGTCGAAAGAAGTTGTGGGTTGTGGCTTCGCCGACGGCCGCGACGTCGATGCCGCGCAATCGCGCGATCTCCTCGCCGACGTAACGCACGAACGCCGGCTGGTTGCGCTTGCCGCGATACGGCACCGGCGCGAGGTAGGGGCTGTCGGTCTCGATCAGCATGCGGTCGAGCGGCACGCGCCGCGCGACGTCCTTCAATTCGACGGCGTTCTTGAAGGTGACGATGCCGGAGAACGAGATGTGGAATCCGAGGTCGAGCGCGGCCTTCGCGACATCCCAGGTCTCGGTGAAGCAATGCATCACGCCGCCCGCCTCGCCGGCCCGCTCCTCGCGCATGATGGCGAGCGTGTCGGCGGCTGCCGCGCGCGTGTGGATGACGAGCGGCTTGCGCGCAACGCGCGCGGCACGGATGTGACGGCGAAAGCGCTCGCGCTGCCACGCGAGGTCGCCCTCGAGCCGGTAGTAGTCGAGCCCGGTCTCGCCGATGGCGACGACCTTCGGCGTGGCGGCCTTCGCGACGAGGTCCTCCTCGCTCGGGTCTTCCGTGTCCTGGTAGTCGGGGTGCACACCCACCGTGGCGTGCACATTCTCGTGCGCGTGCGCGATGGCGACCACCGCGGGCCAGGCGGACATCTCGACGCTGATGCAGAGCGCGTGCGTGACCGCGTTGTCGCGCATCGCGTCTAGCAGCGACGGCAGCTCCGCGGCAAGCTCGGGAAAGTCGAGGTGGCAGTGGGAATCGACGAACACGGGAATCAGGGATAGGGAATCAGAAGCGGCGGCGATTTCGGCGGCGGCGGATCGACCGCCGTTGTGCGTTTCAGCTGATGCGGGAGACGGCGCGCGTTGCGCCGCCGAGGTGCGAGGGATCAGTGCACTGCGATCCGATACCTGATTCCTGACCTCTGAGGCCTGGCCGGGTTACATCGTGTGAGTCGGCCTCGTCGATGCGAGCGTCTCGCCCAGGATCTTCTCGATGGTGGCGCGTGCCGCGGCGCCGGTCTCGTCCTGCGTGAACTGGACGCCGATGCCCTGCGTGCGATTGCCCTGCACGCCTTCCGGCGTGAGCCACACGACCTTGCCCTGCACCGCGAGGCGATTGGGATCGTCCATCAGCGAGAGCAGCATGAAGACTTCCTCGCCGATCGTATACTGGCGCGAGGTGGGGATGAAGATGCCGCCACCCTTGAGGAACGGCATGTACGCGGCGTAGAGCGCGGCCTTCTCGCGGATGTTGAGCGAGAGCACCCCGGGCCGTGCGGCGTTGGGCCCTGGCGCTGCGGAAGGCGGTTTGCGGTCGACCATCGTTTTACTCGAAAAGCTCGCGGTAGCGGAGCAGCAGCGACTCGGCGACGAGGCGCGGGGCAAGCGGATGCGTCACGAGTGCACGCTGCTCCGCAAGCGTCCGATGATAGCGAAACAGGGCAGGCGGCGCCACCGACGGTGCAAGCGCCGCGAGCGCGGCGGCGAAATCGGGGTTGCGTCGCGCGGAGCCCCCTGCCGCCACCCGCGCGAGGTCGTATTTCTTATAGGCCATCCAGTCTTTGGTTAATGCTAGGCGTTCTCGACGCTCGTCCCTCGCCC